>JBDSBK010000450.1:0-5313 GCA_039921645.1 Dokdonella sp. | reverse complement strand
CTATTCCGCTTTTTCGACCCGGCATCGCTGCGGGCACGAATCCAGATTCGCACTCATTTCGGAGACACAGGCATGAAGTTTGGTTGGTCACTCGCCCTTGCGGCGCTGTTCGTGACGGGGTCTGCGTACGCGCAGGACACCACGTCGGAAAAGGGCAAGATTTCCTACGCAATCGGTTTCCAGATCGGCTCCGGTCTTGCCGACCGGAATATGGACGTCGATATTGGGACGGTCACGCGCGCCGTGCAGGATGCGTTTGCGAAGAAGACACCGGCCGTGCCGGAAGCGGCGATGAAGGAAGCGCTGGGCAAGCTCGAGACCAAGATGAAGGCAGAGGCCGACAAGGCACTCAGCCAGAACAAGAGCGAAGCCGACACCTTCATGGCGCAGAACAAATCGAAGAAGGGCGTGATCGCGCTGCCGAATGGCGTGCAGTACCGCTCGATCGAAGACGGTACCGGCAAGGCGATCCTGCCGACCAGCGAAGCGACCTTCCATGTGCGCGTTTCGCTGACCAGCGGCCGCGAGATCCGCAGTTCCTTTGTCGGTGAGCCGATCAAGGCCAAGGTTTCTGACATGCCGGGCATCTTCGGCACGAAGCTGCTGCCGGAGGTAATCCAGAAGATGAAGGCCGGTGATCACTGGACGATTTTCCTGCCGCCGGAACAGTCGTCGGGCAACCAGGTGTTCATCTGGGAAGTCAAGATCATCGACGTGAAGTAAGGTCGAGTTGACCTTGTCGCGTGCAGCACACGCACGCGAAACGATTTTGTTTTGAAGCCGACGCCGCGTGCATAACGCGGCGTCGGCATTTGAAGAATTCGCAATGACGACACAGACCCAACCGCCGATCCTGAGTCCCTGCGTTGGCATCTGCCAACTCGGTCGCGACGGCTATTGCGAGGGCTGCCTGCGCAGCGGCGACGAGATCGCGCGCTGGGTTGCAATGGGCGAGCAGGAGCGCATGCGGCTGCTCGACGACGTGTTGCCGCAGCGCGAAGTTTCGCGTTGGTGAACCCCGTGCGACCCGAACCACCGGATGCGTCGCTGCGTCGCGCGGTGCGCGGCCTCGACGATCCACCTTCGGCACCGGGTTGGAACGCGGGCGAGCTCGCAGACGTCTTCGATGCGGATTCATCGCGGCGACCCGCTGCGGTGCTGGTGCCCTTCGTGCGCCGTGCCGATCGATTGTCCGTGCTCTTTACGCGCCGAAGCGAGCGCCTGCGTCATCACGCGGGTCAGATCAGCTTTCCCGGAGGTGGCATCGACGCGGGCGACGAGGACGCGATTGCCGCTGCGTTGCGTGAAACCCATGAAGAAACCGGCATTCTGCGAAGCCAGATCGAGCCCTTCGGCTACCTCGATCGCTTCGACACAGTGTCGGGCTACAGCGTGACGCCGGTTGCCGGTTTCGTCCGCGACGACTATTCAATACGCTTGCAAGAAGAAGAGGTCGACGAAGTCTTCGAAGTGCCACTCGCCTTCATCCTCGATCCCGCCAGTCTCAAACGCGAGCATCTGCTATGGCGCGGCCGCGAACGCGATATCTTCGCGTTCGAATGGGAAGGCCGGCGCATCTGGGGCGCGACCGCCGCGATCCTGAAGAATCTGCTCGATCGGCTGGAGAATACGCGATGACGATCCGCACGCTGGTTTCCGCTGGCGAGCTTGCCACGATGCAGGCGAGTGGCGACGTACTGGTGATCGATTGTCGACAGGATCTCGCCGATGCGGACAAGGGCGAGCGCGATTATGCCGTTGCGCACATCCCGGGCGCGGTATACGCGCATCTCGCACGTGATCTTTCCGATCTCTCCGTGCAAGGTGTCGGTCGCCACCCGTTGCCGGGAGACATTGCGTTCTCGAACGCGTTGTCGCGCTGGGGCTGGCGACAGGATCTGGACGTAGTTGCCTACGATGACGCGAACGGAGCGCTCGCTGCCGCGCGCTTATGGTGGTTGTTGCGACTCGTCGGACACGCGCGCGTCGCGGTGATCGATGGCGGCATGGCCGCTTGGAACGCTGCAGGCTTCGCGCTCGAAGCAGGCGAAGTCCGTCGCGCACCGACACAAGCGCATGTTGCCATTGATCGCGACCAGGTCGTGTGGTTCGACGAGGTTGAACAAAGTCGCAGCGACGGCTCCGTCCTCGTGCTCGATGCGCGCGCCGCGCCGCGTTATCGCGGTGAGATCGAGCCGATCGATCCTGTGGCGGGGCACGTGCCCGGTGCCCTGAACCGGCCGTTCTCGGAGAATCTCGAGGCCAGTGGGCGCTTCAAGGCGAAGGATGCGTTGCGCCGAGAATTCGAACAGCTGCTGGGCTTGCGCGATGTCCGTGCGGTTGCGCATTCGTGCGGCTCCGGCGTGACCGCCTGCCACAATCTGCTCGCGATGGAGCACGCGGGTCTCGCCGGCTCACGCGTATTCGCGCCGTCCTGGAGCGGGTGGATCAGTGATCCATCGCGACCTGTTGCGACCGGGGAAATTCGCTAAACCGACTGCGATTGCTTTGATCGCAATTATTACCGAAGCCTCGCGACTGAAGTCGCTCACTGCAGCAGTAACTTCTGCTATTTCGATTTAAGGCGCGCTACGAGCGCCTTCAACACGGCCTGTGCTTCCGGCGCGAACCAGCCATCGAGGAAATCCTCAACCGGCAACTTCGCTGGATCGGCGAACAACGCGGCGAGGTCGGCACGCGCGAGGCGGCGGGTGTTGCTCATCGCTTGCGGCGGAAATCTGAGCAGTTCGCCGAGCCAGTTCAGCGCACGCTGCACGACAAAATCGGTATCGACGAGTTCGTCAACGAGGCCGATCGCATCCGCTTGCTCCGAATCGAGCATGACGCCGCTGACCATCAGGCGTTCCGCGCGATAGGCGCCGACCAGGCGACGCAACGCCGCCTGGATACATTCGGGCACGCTCAACCCGACCTGCACTTCGTTGAGCCCGATCCTGAAGGCCCCGCGCGCCATCACGCGGTAGTCGCACATGATCGCGAGCACCGCGCCGCCGGCTGGGGCATGGCCGGTGATGGCCGCCACCACCGGGATCGGCGAGCGTGCGAGTGCTGCACACAGACCGAAGAAATCGTTCCAGAAGACGCGGAATGCATCGCGGTCTAGTTGCAGCAGCGTGGGTACGTCGAGGCCTGCCGAATACAATCCCGGAGCGCCGGACAACACCAGTGCGCGCGCACCTTCGGCGGGAGCGGCTTCGACGGCTGCTCTCAGGCGTTGCACCAGCACAGGGTCGAGTGCATTGACCGGCGGCCGTGCAAGGCGAAGCTCGCGGATGGATTCGTGCTGGATGATTTCGAGCATGGCGATATCTTCTTGCAGGGGACAGGGAGTCGATATGGACGTCTATTCGTCGTTCGCGGTCCAGGTGTATTTCACGGCGTAGTCGAGTGTCGCCTTGCCGTTCGCAGGTACCGTTACGTGGAATTCGAGCAGATCAGGCGTCTGCTTGTCCGGTTTGTCGCTGGATGACAACAGGCTCCAGGCGCGCCAACGGTTGGGATGCTCTCGCACGGTGATCGTGCGTGTGGTTTCGCCTGTGTTGGTCAGTGCAATGCGGAAGCCTTCATTCATCTCGTGCGCGGCCTTGTCGATGCTGAACGCCGTGCGTTCGCGCGTCGCTGCGAGATCGAACGCGACGCCGAGACTGATATCGACATTGCGCCCTTTTGCAATGTCGCCGATGCGGTTCTCGCCGAGCAGCTCGGTGCGGCCGTCCTTGTCACGCGTGAGCACGCGCACATTGCCGCTCGGAAGATTCTCCGAGGCGACAAACTTGAGCTGACTCTGCACGGGGCCATTGCCGGTCTGCCAGCCTTCCGGTGCGAGGGTCGGCTTTTGCGGGAACCAGCTGCCACCGTTCTCGAACAGCCAACGACGTTCGCAGGAAACGTCGCGGCTCGCGTACAGCGGCACCTGCGTCACGCTCGCGTCGGGCAGATCGAGGTCGCCATCGATCGCATAGCTGCGGTAATCGCCGAGCGAGGATTGCTGCGGCAGTTCCTCCGGCGCGGGTGCCGACGCCATCGACTTCATCATCATGGGACGCGGTCCGCCACCGGATTTGGCGAAGTTCGGCGACCCCGCGATCAGCTTCAGTTTCGCGGCCGGGAAGTCGCGACCGCTGCGGTTCGCGATGCTCGCCAACGCATCGAGATGTAGCGTGCAATCGCCCTGCAGCAGCGCCGAATATGCGGCGCGCCAGCCGAGCCCTGACGCGGGATAGGTCAGCGTCGATGCAGCGGTTCCCGCCTTTCCGTCGATGACCAATTGCAACGTGCTCCCGGGCAGTCCGCTGCTGTCCGGAAACTCGATCCGCGTGAATTCGCGCACATAACTGATGCGACCTTCGCTTTTGCGCACGCCGAGGGTTGCGCCATCGAAGGTGACAAGTACGCCATCGGCTAACGAGTTGCCATCGCTGCCGAAAACCTGGACGCGTTCGCCGCGATGCGCGGCGAGTGCGCCGCCGTCGCCCGCCGACAGCACGCGTTGGGCAAGCACGCGTCCGCCCGAGCCGATATCGATCGCGACCGCTTCGGTGTCGAGCATTGCGGGCAGGCCATCGATGACGACGGTCTGTCTTCCGCCACGGAGTTGCAGCGTCTGCTGCTCATGTACGATGGCGTGGCCATCGCCGATCGGCGAACTGCCGTTTTCGAACAGTGCGTCGCCGTCGCTGCGGTAGATCGTCAAGGCCGGTTCGGCTGCCGGCGCGGCAGCAGCCACCAGCACGGACATGGCGAGGGCCGTTCTCGCAAATGCAGGCAGATTGCGGTGCATGGTCGCATTCCCGTTACGAAGGATTGATAGGTCTATCATAGCGATCACAACGGAGACTGCCATGCATTGCATGTACCGCGGGTTGGCGTGGATTGGATTGGCTTTGCTCTGCACCGTCGCCGACGTTCGCGCGGCTGGAAAACTCGGCGTGACCGATGCGTGGATCCGCGTTGCGCCGCCCGGAGCGAATTCAGTCGCCGGTTATGCGACGCTCAAGAACACCGGCGATGACACCATTTCGATTCTGACCGTGCAGAGCGACGCGTATCGCATGACCTCGCTGCATGAAACGCTGCTCAACGAAGGTATCTCGAAGATGCGCGAGCTGCATCGCATGAAGATCGCGCCAGGCGAAACGATCCAGTTGAAACCGGGCGGCAAGCACCTGATGCTGATGCAGCCGCGGCGCGAAATCCTGGTGGGCGATAAAGTCGAGATGCTGTTCATGCTCGTCGACGGATCGCGCATCGAAACCTATTTCGACGTGGTCGCCGCAGCGTCCGGCGGCGACT
>JBDSBK010000449.1:0-3497 GCA_039921645.1 Dokdonella sp. | reverse complement strand
TGCCGGGACAGGCGGCGCAGCTGATCGCTACGTGTGGCGGTACGCGTCTGCGGTTCCGCATCGAGCGGGACGGCAGCCCCATACTGAGCGGCGAGGCGGAAACGGGGGGCGGCAATGACTGAACACTGGACCCAACGCCCCGAAGGCGGCGGCTGGTTTGCGATCTGGCTGATTCGCACGATCGCGTTGCGCGGCGGGCGCCGCATTGCGCGAGCAATCCTCTATCCGATCACGCTGTATTTCTATTTCCGGCGTCCATTCGAGCGCCGGGTTTCCGCTGAATTCCTGCAGCGCGCCTTTGGCCGGCCGGCGAGTGCGTGGCAGGTGCTGCGCCACATCCATCGCTTCGCATCGACCATCCTCGACCGTGTGTTCCTGCTCACCGACTGCTTCTCGCGCTTCGATGTGCGCATGAACGGACTCGACGAACTGACCTCGCGCATCCGCCCGGATCGCGGCGTGCTCCTCATCGGCTCGCACATCGGCAGCTTCGAGGTGCTGCGCGTCGCGGCGGTCCATCGGCCCGACGTGAAAGTGCGCGTCGTGCTCGACACGCAGCAAACGCCGGCGCTGACGGAGCTGCTGCATGCGATCAACCCGGAGATCGGCCGCAACGTGATCGATGCGTCGCGCCCCGGCACCGAGATCGTGCTCGCGCTTGGCGAAGCGCTGCGCGAAGGTGCGCTGACGACCCTGCTCGCCGATCGCGCACGGCCGCACGAGGCGACCGTCGTCGTCGACTTCATGGGTGCGCCCGCGGCGTTCCCGGTGGCACCGTTCCTGATTGGCGCCATGCTCAAGGTTCCGCTGGTGCTGTGCTTCGGGCTGTACCGCGGCGGCAACCGTTACGACCTGCATTTCGAGGCGTTTGCCGACGAGCTGG
Organism: Dokdonella sp.; assembly: GCA_039921645.1. GTDB lineage: Bacteria > Pseudomonadota > Gammaproteobacteria > Xanthomonadales > Rhodanobacteraceae > Dokdonella_A. The sequence continues at coordinate 2,614 of JBDSBK010000449.1, read as the reverse complement.
TGCTGCCGCGACGCGCGCGCAAGACCGAGTTGCGCGCGGTCGTGCAACGCTATGCGGCGCGCCTGGAGCACTATGTGCGCGAAGATCCCTACAACTGGTTCAACTGGCATGACTTCTGGAATCTCGATGCCCTCGACGACGACGAGCCTGCTCCTGGCCGGCGCGCTCTCGCTGATGTCCCCGTGTCGCGCAGCGTCGCCTGAGACGGGCTCTGCCGTCGATGCGCCCGCGCTCGTCGCGCGGCTCAAGCGCGAGGCGCCTGCTCGCACGGCCTATACCGAAGTACGTTTCTCGGGCCTGCTCGATCGGCCCCTGATCCTGCATGGCGAACTGGAATACCTCGGGCCTGCCAAGCTCGGCAAGCGTGTCGATCGGCCGTATCGCGAGCAGGTCACCGTCGCCGACGGCAGCGCCACGGTGAAGCGCGGGGAACGCGCCGCGCGGACGTTCTCGCTGAGTCAGGCGCCGGAACTGGAAGGCTTCCTGCGCGGTTTCGCGGCCCTGCTCGGTGGCGACGCCGCCGCCTTGTCCGCCGATTTCACCCTCGCCGCGCGCGGCACGCCCGCAAGCTGGCAGCTCGTGCTGAAACCGCGCGATCGTCGTCTCGCCCAGCGCATCACGACGATCGACGTCGATGGCGCAGGCAACACGCCACGCTGCTTCCGCACGCAGGAAGCCGATGGTGACATGAGTGTGCTGCTGGTCGACACGCTCGCCACGGCCGCCATTCCGACGCGGCCGTCGCAACCGCAGATCGACGCGCTGTGTCGCGGCTTGAAGTCGCCGTGAGTGTTTTGCACGACAGCCTTTCCCGAGGGCGGAGTCGCGGCTTCTCCCCCTCCCCTTCAAGGGGAGGGCCGGGGTGGGGATGGTGTTGCTGTGGTGCCTCGCGAAGATCGGCAATGTTCTCCGACTCGCTGCGTGTCCCGAAACCATCCCCACCCAACCCTCCCCTTGAAGGGGAGGGCTAGAGAATGCGGTCTCCTGCAATACTGACGACATGGTTGCTGGCACTCGCGGGCGTCGCTGCTTTCGCGTTCCACTCGCTGCACATCAGCACCGACCTGCGCAGTTTCATGCCGCCGCCGCAGACGCCGGACCAGAAGTTGCTGATGGAACAGATTGGCGAAGGCCCGGGTTCGCGCCTGCTCCTGCTCGCGATCTCGGGCGCGGACGAAGCGCAGCTCGCCGTTCTCAGTCGCGGCCTTGCCGGGAAATTGCGCGACGACGTCCATTTCGAACAGATCGTCAACGGTGCTTTCGATCCGGCCGCACTCGATGAAAACCTGCTGCCGTATCGCTATCTGCTCTCGCCGACGCTGGATTCGCATACGCTCGATGCGACCTATCTGGGCGAGCAGCTCGAACAGCGCGTCGAAGATCTCGGCTCGCCCGCGGCAGCGTTGCTGAAGCCGTTGCTGGCGCGCGATCCGACGCTGGAAATCCTCGCCGTCGCCGAGCGCTGGTCGCCGCCGAAACCGCCGCAATCGCGCGACGGCGTCTGGTTTTCCTCCGCGGGTGAAGCGTTGCTGCTCGCCGAGACCCGCGGCGCAGGTTTCGATCCGGCGGCGCAGGGCGATGCGATCGATGCGCTGAATGCCGCGTTTGCGGCATTGCCGGGAGCGGGTGCGGCAAAACTCGCGATCAGCGGACCGGGGTATTTCACTGTGTTGATCAACGCGAAGACGCGCGGTGAAGCGGATCGCATCGGTGCGGTCAGCACGATCGGATTCGTCCTGCTGCTGTTGCTCGCGTATCGCAGTGTGCCCTCACTGTTGCTTGCGGCCTTGCCCGTCTTGAGCGGTGGACTTGCCGGCATCGCCGCGCTCGCTCTCGCGTTCGGTTCGGCGCACGGCATCACGCTCGCGTTCGGCTTCACCCTGCTCGGCGTGGCGCAGGAATATCCGATCCGTCTGCTCAGTCATCGCCGTGCCGGCGAGACGGCGCTCGCCAGCGTGCGTGCGCTGTGGCCGTTGCTCGCAACCGCGATTGCGTCGGCCGCGATCGCGTATCTCGCGTTTTTCGCGTCCGGCGTGACCGGCCTGCAGCAGCTGGCGGTATTCACGATTGTCGGGCTCGTCGCCGCCGGGTTCAGCACGCGCTATCTGTTGCCGCATGTATTGCCGACGCGCTTCCGCGACGCCGCGCAGACGCCCGGGCTCGCGCGTGCGGCACGTTTCATCGACACGCTGCCGCGTCCGCGCTGGTTGCCGTGGCTGTTGACGGCGCTCGCGTTGCTCGTGCTGTGGCGCGCGCCCGGTCCGATGTGGCAGAACGATCTCGCTGCGCTGACGCCGGTGCCGCAGGACCTGTTGCTGCGCGACGCCGCATTGCGCGGCGAACTCGGCGCGCCAGATGTGCGCTACCTGCTGGTGCTGAACGGCAAGGATGCGGACGACGTACTCGCGTTGTCGGAAACGCTGGAACCTGCGCTCGCCGATCTCGTCAAGCGCGGTGCGCTCGATGCGGCGGAATTGCCGAGCCGCTATCTGCCGAGCATCGCCACGCAGCGCGCGCGGCAGGCGAAGTTGCCCGATCGAACGACGTTGTCGACCGCGTTGATCGAAGCCAGTCGCGACCTGCCGTTCCGCGCCGATCTGTTCGCGCCGTTCCT
>JBDSBK010000448.1:0-2961 GCA_039921645.1 Dokdonella sp. | reverse complement strand
CAACGAACAGGCGAGCGTGACCGCACGCCCCGTCCACGCATGCACGCCGGTGAACAACCAGCCGATATTGATCAGCCAGAACAGCAGTGGCGGCTTGTGCGCGTAGGTCGCGCCATTGAGGTGCGGCACGATGAATTCGCCGCTTTGGCGCATTTCCCATGCGACCGCCAGATAGCGCGTCTCGTCGATCGGCACCGGCGCCAGCAGCCATACGATCGGGACGAGCAGGAGCAACCCGAGGAACAGTGGATGCTCGAGCACGGCACGCCAGGCCGATCCGCCAGAACGAACGGTGAATGCAGGAGTCATCGTGCGAATCGGAACAAGGGAATGTGGAATTCTGGCATGTGGCGCGCACCCTGTCGCGTTGTGGGAGCGTCTTCAGCCCATCCCACAAAAATGTCCCCGGTCAGCCGCGCTTGAGCAACTCGCGCAAATCGATCACCGCTGCATTCGCGCGCGAAATGTAGTTCGCCATCACCAGCGAATGGTTGGCGAAGAAGCCGAACGGCCTGCCATTCAGCACGATCGGGCTGCCAAGCGGCTTCTGCGATTCCTCGAGTTCGCGGATCACCTGCTCCAGGCTCACCAGTGCGTTCTTGCTCGCGAGGATCGGCGCGAAATCGACGCGAATCGCCTCGAGCTGCTCGCGCAACGCCCAGGTGTAGCCGCGCGCTTCGTAGAAGTTGTCGTCGATCTTCAACCAGGGCGTCTGCACCATGCGCGGGCTTGTCGCCGGCGTCGACTGCTGCGCGTGCTGGTCGCCCGCGAGATCGGTATCGATGCGCACCTGCCCCGCGGCTGCCGACAGGCGCTGCGACAATGAGCCCAGCCGCGCCGAAACCGTCTGCAGATAGTCGGTGAGATTGTCGGCACGCGCGTAGAACTGCGCGTTGCTCGCATCGTTGTCGCTGAGGCGCGTCAGGTAGCCGTCGACATGATCGATCGCCTTTCGATACTGGCTTTCGGAGCTGGGCAACAACCAGCGGTCGTTCGGCGAACTGAAGAGCGGATCGGCTTCCTGCAGATCCTTGTCCTCGACCGATTGCGTCTGCGAGCGACTGAAATCGTTGCGCAACGAACGGGCAAGGTCGCGTGTCGCGGTCAGCACGCCGAATTCCCAGTTCGGCACGTTGTCCATCAACGCGCCGGGCGGAAACTTGTCGTTGCTGAGGTAGCCGCCGCGCTTGTCGAGCAGGGTTTCCGCTGTGGTCATCAGAGCCGCCGTGGTGACGGTGCCCGTGACGACATGTTCGTTCTTGGCGGCGACGCGCGCCTGCGCGGTTGCGGCGACATCGAAATGCGGCGGCTCGCTGTCCCACCACCACATCAGCGCGAGCACGCCCAGCACGTACGCGAGCACCAGCGCGCCGATGCCGCGAATCAGCCAACTAGCCATGCCTGCGATCTCCGTCCGACCCAATCAATGCAGCGATTGTATCTGGCGCACCGCAGTCGTGCGGTCAATCCGGCAAGGACAGGCCGATCGCGCACGCCACCGTGCGTACGCGACCCTGCCGAACGCGGTCGTGCTACTTCTTCTTGCTTTTCACGCCATCAGGCTTCGCCGGCTCGCCTTTCTTGCCGAAGTTTTCCATCAGCGTCTTCATGTCTTCGGCATGCTCCTCTTCCATCGCGAGGATACCTTCGAGCATGCGCTTGGTCGTCGTGTCGGCGTCGCCGACGTACGCGATGATCTCCCGATAGCTGTCGATCGCGATGCGCTCGGCGACCAGGTTCTCCTCGATCATCGCCGCCAGCTCTTCCGGCACGACGAATTCGGAATGGCTGCGACTGGAGAGTCCATCCGGCGAAAAATTCGGCGTGCCGTCCAGTTGCGTGATGCGTTCGGCGATCTGGTCCGCGTGCACCTGCTCCTCGTTCGCATGCTCGAGGAATTCGGCCGCAACGCTCTTGGCGTTGATGCCCGACGCAAGGTAGTGGTGCGCCTTGTAGCGCAGCACGCAGACGATCTCGGTTGCGAGCGCTTCGTTGAGAAGCTTCAGCACGGTGTCGCGATTCAATGTGTAACTGTCGGTGACGGCACCGCGTTCCATGTGCTGGCGCGCGCGCTTGCGGAGTGTCTGTATATCGGAGAGAAACGGTTTCGCGGCCATGCCTGCCTCCATGATGGTGGGTGGGTCGCACTGCGGGTCGCGCCTCCAGGCGGCACGATCCATTCATCTTACGGGGCTTTCATGTCCCGCAGCTGACCAGAAGACCGCCGCTGCTGGATTTCCGTGTTTCACACGAGCCACGCTTTCGATGCGGGTGAGTGCCGTGACGGACATCGCGCGCCGGCAGGCGTCGGCGCCGTGCGCAACGGTCACCATCCCGTCAGGCGCTGCAAAGAGAGCGCATTTGTGTCTCGAGTTGCCGGGGCAGGCACGCCATGCGCTAAACTTTCGGGATGTTCGCAGCTCCCGAAGTCATCGACAAAACCGCACTCATCGGTGCCTGCGCACGCCTGCCGTTGCGCGTGGATGCCGCGCGGCTGAGCGCGGAGGTCGAGGCGTTACCCGATTCAATGTGGGAAACCCGCGGCGGCCGGCTCGGCCCGCACGACGCGGCGCGCGCGATCTTCCTGCGCGGCTACGCGCCGGCGGAAGGGCGCGACAAACCGATCGAGGATCGAGACGCATTCGCGCACGTGCCCTATGCGCGCGAGATCATCACGCAGCTGATGCCAGCCTCCGCGCAACGCTGCCTGCTCGCACGCCTTCCTGCCGGCGCGATCGTGCCGCCGCACTCGGACATCGGCCCGTACTTCCTGAAGACGATCCGTATCCATGTCCCGGTGACCACCCATCCGTCAGCGTGGATGTATTGCGACGGCCTTGTTTTCCACATGCTGCCCGGCGAGGTGTGGGCGCTCAACAACAGCGCGCAGCATGCGGTATGGAACGCAGACGAGAAACTCGCGCGCACGCACATGATTTGCGACTACCTGCCCACGCCCGC
>JBDSBK010000447.1:0-3497 GCA_039921645.1 Dokdonella sp. | reverse complement strand
CGACCGAGGGAAGCATCGGAGTCGGCGGGCAGCGCATCGATCAACTGAGTCAGGGTGCGCTCGCGAACTGGCGTTCTTCGAACGTCGGTTTCATTTTCCAGTTCTACAATCTGCTGCCGATGCTTTCCGCGCAGAAGAATGTCGAACTGCCGCTGCTGCTGACCAAGCTCGGAGCAGCGCAGCGCAAGAAGAACGCCGGCATCGCATTGCAACTGGTCGGTCTTGCCGATCGTGCAAGCCACAAACCGACCGAGCTTTCAGGCGGCCAGCAGCAACGTGTCGCGATCGCGCGCGCGATCGTCTCGGACCCGAACCTGCTGGTGTGCGACGAACCGACCGGCGATCTCGATCGCCAGTCCGCGGAGGACGTGCTCGGCTTGTTGCAGATGCTCAATCGAGATCACGGCAAGACCATCGTCATGGTCACGCATGATCCGAAAGCGGCCGAGTATGCGAGCCACACGCTGCACCTCGACAAGGGCACGCTGGTCGAACAAGCGCATGCATGATCTTCCTTGTCCCGGAAGGGGAAGGAACAACGGAGTGCCATCATGAAATATCTTCATCTGATCTGGGCCGCGCTGTTCCGGCGCAAGACCCGCACCATCCTTACCCTGGTCTCGATCATTGCGGCATTCCTGCTGTTCGGTCTGCTCGACGCGGTGCGCGTCTCGTTTGCCGAGGCGGGCCAGTCGGCGAACGGTGCCGAACGTCTGCAGACCGGTGCGCGCCTGTCGTTCATCCAGCCCTTGCCGAAAAGTCTCGGCGAACAGATCGCGGCGGTGCCCGGCGTCAAGGATGTGGCCCATGCGAACTGGTTCGGCGGCGCGTACCAGGATCCGCACAACCAGATCTTCACGTTCGCGGTGAGTCCGAACTACCTCGATGTGTATCCGGAGGTCGAGGTTTCGGCCGAGGAACGCAAGGCCTACGACGCAGACCTCAACGGCATCCTCGCCGGCGAGACCATCGTCAAGAAATACGGCTGGAAGATCGGCGACAAGATCCCGCTGCAGTCGCAGATCTTCCCGAACAAGGAAGGCACCAAGAACTGGAACTTCAATCTCGTCGGTGTCATGAAATCGAAGGACGCCAAGGCGTTCCAGAGCCAGATGATCATCCTTCACTGGAAGAATTTCGACGAGACCACGCCGTACAACCGTGGCCAGGTCGGCTGGTATGTCAGTCGCGTGACCGACATGAACCAGTCCGATCGGGTCGCCAAGGCGATCGACGCGCTGTCGGCGAATTCCGATCATGAAACCAAGACGCAGACCGAACAGGCGGCGACGGCGAACTGGATCAAGCAGATGGCGGATATCGGCCTGATCGTGACTTCGATCATGGGCGCGGTGTTCTTCACCCTGGTGCTGCTCACCGGCAACACGATGATGCAGGCAGTGCGCGAACGGACGTCCGAACTGGCGGTGCTGAAGACGATCGGTTTTTCCAGCCATAGCGTGCTGGCGATGGTGCTGGCGGAATCGGTGCTGCTGCTCCTGCTCGGCGGACTGATCGGTCTCGGACTGGTCAGCGTCATCGGACTTTTCCTGCCGGCGATGAGCGGCGGAATGATCACGCATACGCACGTCGGGGTGAAAAGCTGGTCGCTCGGCATCGTGTTGGCGGTTGCGATCGGCATCGTCGTCGGCGCGTTGCCCGCGATGCGCGCGATGCGCCTGAACATCGTCGATGCCCTGGCTGGGCGCTGAGGAGAACAATTGATGAAATTTCTGACAGGTCTTCTCACCTTCGTCGTCGTCATCGTCGGCGTGTTCGTATTCCTGAGCCTGCCCTGGCAGGCGTTGCCGGTGCTGATCGTGGCGCTCGCGTTGTGGATGTTGTTGACCCGCCGGGGCCAGCAGGCTGCCTCGGTTACCGGTATCGGCATCAGCACGCTGACCGCACGCCTCGGCTCATCGGCGGTGATCGTGGTCGGCATCGCGGGCGTGGTGGCGGTGCTCGTCGCGATGCTCGCGATGGCGCACGGCTACAGCGAAACCTTGCGCCGTACCGGCAGCGACGATACCGCGATCGTGATGCGTGGCGCATCCGCATCCGAAGTCTCTTCCGTGCTCACCCACGATGCGACGCTGGTGATTGCGCAGGCGCCCGGCATCGCAAAGGACGACGAAGGCAAGCCGATCGCGTCGCCCGAACTGGTGGTCGCCGCGAATCTGCCGATGAAGGGCGGCAACCCGGAAGAGGATTTCGGCAGCGTGCAGTTGCGCGGCATCGGCGACGAAGCGTGGAAGCTGCGTACGAACGCGAAAATCATCGCTGGCCGCAGATTCACGCCGGGCCTGCGCGAGCTCGTCGCCGGCACCGGCGCGCAACGGCAATTCTCCGGCCTCGAGGTTGACCACGACATCAAGCTCGGCAACCAGCTGTGGAAAGTCGTCGGCATCTTCGAATCGAAGGACGCGATGGATTCCGAGCTGTGGGGCGATGCCGACGTGGTTGGCCCGACCTATCGGCCGTCCGGCAGCAAGAGTGCGAGCTCGGTGTTCGTGCGCCTCACCGGCGCCGATGCATTCGAGCCGTTCAAGGCATCGCTGGCGTCCGATCCGCGCCTGCAGGTCGACGTCGACACGACGACGAGTTATTTCAGCAAGCAATCCGAAGGCATGTCGAAGGTGATCACCGTCATCGGCATCGTCGTCGGCGCCATCATGGCAATCGGTGCGGTGTTCGGCGCGCTGAACACGATGTTCGCAGCGGTCGCGACCCGGGCGCGCGAGATCGCAACCCTGCGTGCGATCGGTTTCCGCGGTGTGCCCGTCGTTGTCGCGATCATGCTCGAAACGATGCTGCTCGCGTTGCTCGGTGGAATCCTCGGCGGCTTGATCGCCTGGCTGATCTTCAATGGCTACACCGCATCGACGCTCGCTGCCGGATCGACCGGGCAATTGACCTTCGAGTTCAGCGTCTCGCCCGCGGTCCTGTGGACCGGCCTCAAGTGGGCGTTGGCAATCGGCTTCATCGGCGGCCTCTACCCCGCATTGCGCGCGGCGCGCTTGCCGGTAACGACCGCTTTGCGCGAACTGTAGGAAGCACAGCGCGCGCGGCAGAGCCGCGCGCGCCCCCTGCATCGAATGCGCGTTCCACGCGATTCGATCAGGGCATGACCGGCGGGTGGTACGTCAGGGTCAACCCGAGCCCCCACAGCAGCAGCAACACCAGGGGCAGGTGCACGACGAGTTGCACGAACGTGAAACCGACGATGTCGCGTGCCTTCAGGCCGAGTATCCCGAGCAGCGGCAGCATCCAGAACGGATTGATCAGGTTCGGCAGCGCCTCGGCCGCGTTGTAGACCTGCACCGCCCAGCCAAGGTGCACCTGCAGATCTTTCGCGGCCTGCATCACGTATGGCGCTTCGATGATCCACTTGCCTCCGCCTGACGGCACGAAGAAGCCCAGAACAGCCGAGTAAACACCTATCACCAGCGCATAAGTTTCCTTCGACGCAAGCGCGACGAAGATCGTCGACAGATGGT
>JBDSBK010000446.1:0-2989 GCA_039921645.1 Dokdonella sp. | reverse complement strand
GTCGAGCTTTTGCGGATCGACGTAACCATCGCCTTCGCGCCTCGCGGACCACAAGCCGATCGTCGCGTTGTCGACATCGTCCGAGCGTGCAAACACGAGGAAACGGCCATCGGCCACAAAGGCGGCGTCGAAATCGTCTCCCACGGAATTGACCTCGCCGGACAGCGGTTGCGCCGACTGCCAGGCATCATCGCGCCAGTCGCTCGTGAAAAGATCATGACGCCCCTGACCGCCACGGCCATTGGTCGCAAACAGCAAACCCTTGCCACCCGGCATTGGGGTCGGCGCCCATTCGTCGCCCGCGGAATTCACCGCGGCGCCGAGGTTCGCAGGCACTCCGAACATGCCGGTGCCTGGATCGAAGGCAACCGACCAGATGTCGTCGCCACCGAAACCGCCAGGCCGATCGGAGAAGAAGTACACCCGCGTGCCGTCGCCGCTGAATGCAGGATCAAATTCCTTGTTCGACGTATCGAACGACACGGCAACGGGCATGCTCCATTGCCCTTCGCCGCGACGACTCATCCAGATGTCCCAGCCGCCAGGTCCGACGGGGCGATTCGTACTGCCCCACAGTACGGTCGCACCATCCGGGCTGATTGCGGCACGCACTTCGGAATACTGCGAAGACACGGTACCGGGCAGGAACGGTGTTGCCTGACCTTCAAACGCAAGTTCGCTCGGGCGGAGCGGATGCGTGGCGCACGCCGATGCAAGCAACGCGATCGCGACTGCGAGCAATACCCGTGGATTCTTCATGTGCCCGTGCTCCAGCTATGCTGCCTGCGTAAGCGCATGACCCAGAAAATTCCGCAGCAGATCATGACCATGCTGGGTCAGGATCGACTCCGGATGGAATTGCACACCCTCGACGGCGAGCGTCTTGTGGCGCAATCCCATGATCTCGTCGATCGAACCGTCGGCGTTGCGCGTGCATGCCGATACTTCCAGACAAGCGGGCAGCGAAGTCTGTTCGACTACCAGCGAGTGATAACGCGTCGCCTCGAACGGATTGGGCAGATCGCGGAACACGCCACGCCCATCGTGGTGAATCAACGATGTCTTGCCGTGCATGATCTGCTTCGCGCGCACGACCTTGCCGCCGAACACTTGCCCGATCGCCTGATGGCCCAGGCATACGCCGAAGATCGGAATCGTGCCGCCGAGCTTTTCCAGCACCTGCAGCGAAATTCCCGCGTCGTCCGGCGTGCCGGGTCCCGGCGAGATCACGATCGCCGAAGGATTCAATGCGCGAAGTGCGGACAGCGTCATCTCGTCGTTGCGGATCACGCGCACGCTTTCACCCAACTCGCCGAAATACTGCACGAGGTTGAAGGTGAAGCTGTCGTAGTTGTCAATCATCAAAAGCATGGCGGGACTCGATACTGACCGGATTGCCTTTCCCGCACGCAGGGCGAACGATGCGCGCGCTGCCGTGCGTTCGTGTGCTGCTGCGGGGCGGCCGCGCGTGAACTCGCGGGCTGCGATCATAACGCAGCGCGATGCCAAGCCCGACTTCATGCGGCCGTCGTGGCAAGGCCCGGAATGGTCGGCCAGACGTAGACAACCTCGCCGACATCCGCTGCACGCACCGGAGACACGGTCAACAGCGCCTCGACTGGAGCCATCCGCCCGCACCGCAACGCGGGCCCGCAGTTTCGAAGACTTCAACGAGCTGCGACGCGAACGCGCCGCACCATCGAGGCCTCGATCGAGACGAATCCTGCCGCCAGCGAGGCTTTCCATTGGCGGGCACGATGCGGCCACGCCGACGGAGTTCACGTGTCTGTCGACGCAGTTGCTGCGTGCGCTTGCTGTGCGCGCTGCGCAGGCGCCCTCGATTCTCCAGGCAACGGCGTGGCGAAGCGGGCTCGTCAAGATCTCCGATCATCACCGCGTTGATGACATGCGCAGCACGACTGAGGCCACAGACGGAATTGCGCGCCGCACGCAACACTGGCCGATCTGACGCCAGGCGCTTTTGAAGGGCCACTGAATTCCGTCAACCCGCGCCACGCTCCGCATGACTCTTCGATCGTGCGTTTCGCAAGCTTCAAGCGCGGTGGCGTCAGAGCCCGCTCGCCGCCTGCGCCACAGCACGAAACAGCGCCCGGCCCTTGTTCATCGTCTCTTCCCATTCCCTGGTCGGGTCGGAGTCGTACACGACGCCACCACCTGCCTGGACGTATAGACGGCCGTCCTGGATCACGGCGGTGCGAATCGCGATCGCAGTGTCGGCGTCGCCCCACCAGCCGATGTAGCCGATGGCGCCCGCGTAGATGTTGCGCTTGTGCGGCTCGAGTTGCTGGATGATCTCGATCGCGCGGATCTTCGGCGCACCGCTGACCGTGCCGGCCGGGAATGTCGCCTTCAGCACATCCATGTAGGAAAGTCCGTCGCGCAAGTCTCCCTCGACCTGGCTGACGATGTGCATCACGTGCGAGTAGCGCTCGATCACGAAGCTCTCGGTAAGTTGCACGCTGCCGGTCTTGCTGACGCGGCCGACATCGTTGCGACCGAGGTCGATCAACATCAGGTGCTCGGCGCGCTCCTTCTCGTCGGCGAGCAGTTCGTGCTCGAGTGCGAGATCCTCCTCACTCGTCTTCCCGCGCGGCCGCGTGCCGGCGATCGGACGCACGACGACCTTGCCCTCCTTCAGGCGCACGAGAATTTCCGGCGACGAGCCGACGATCTGCGTCCTGCCAAGATCGAGGAAATACATGTACGGCGACGGATTCAGCGCGCGCAGCGCACGGTACACGTCGACCGGACGGGCCCGAAACGGCACCGACAGGCGCTGCGACGGGACCACCTGGAAAATGTCGCCAGCGCGGATGTATTCCTTCGCTTTCTCGACCATCTTCTCGTATTGCTCACGCGTGAAACTGGATTCGAAATCGGTTTCTTCGAGCGCCTTCGGATCGAGCACGTCCGGATAGCCGGAACCGGAGTGACGCAGCCGGAAGGCGAGTTCGTCCAGGCGCCGGCG
>JBDSBK010000445.1:0-6062 GCA_039921645.1 Dokdonella sp. | reverse complement strand
CCCATCGAGGCGCCGCAGCTGCCCTCGGCGCCTTTCATTCCCTGCGTGCCCGCCATCGGCATGCCACCCATGTCGCCCATCATGTCGCGCATCGTGAGCAAGGGCCGCGGATCGAGTGCAGGAACCGCTGCCTGCATGCCCTCGCGCGGCGCAAGCGTGCCGCGCGCATACCCGGAGCGATCCATCGACTGCGCGAAGATCGTGTAGGCGCTGTCGCCGTCAGGCTCGACGATCACGTCGCAGGTCTCGGCGGGTGCGATGCGGAATTCATCGACGCTGACCGGCTCCACATCCTGGCCATCGGCGGCGATAACGCGCAGTTTCAGGCCCGGAATGCGCACGTCGAAGAAGCTCATCGACGAGCCGTTGATGAACCGCAGGCGCAGCTTTTCGCCGGGTGTGAACAGGCCGGTCCAGTTCGATGCCGGCGAGTTGCCGTTCATCAGATACGTGTAGACGTAGCTGGAAACGTCGGCCAGGTCGCTCGGATCCATGCGCATCCGGTTCCACATGCGCCGCTGCGCGAGCGCGGATCGCACGCCCTGCCCGCTCGCGTCGCGCAGGAAATCCGCAGCCGTCGGCTTGCCGAAGTTGTAGTAGTTGCTGTGTTTTTTCAGCGTCGCATAGATGTGCTCGGGGTCGGTGTCGGTCCAGTCCGACAGCATCACCACATGCTCGCGCTCCGCCGGAAAACGTTCGCCGCCGCGCGGCTCGATCACGATCGGGCCGTACAGCCCGACCTGTTCCTGGAAGCGCGAGTGACTGTGATACCAGTAGGTCCCCGCCTGATTGACGGTGAAACGGTAATCGTAGCGCTGGCCCGGCGCGATCCCCATGAAACTCAGGCCCGGCACGCCGTCCATGTCGGCCGGCACGATCATTCCATGCCAATGGATCGATGTGGTTTCCATGAGCGTATTACGCACGCGCAGCGTGATCGTGTCGCCCTGGCGCCAACGCAGCAGCGGACCGGGCAGCTGGCCGTTGACGACGACAGCGTGGCGTGTCGCGCCTGTGATATTGACCGGCGCACCGCCAATATCGAGGTCGAACTGCGTACCCGACAACACGTTGCGACGCGTCGCACCCTGTGCAATGGCCGGCGCTCGCGCATAACCGAGCGCGCTCGCAAGTGCGCCGAAGGCAATTCCCTGTACGAAACGCCGGCGTGGAATTGCAGGCTGGAGATGAGGTGGTTCGGGACGCTTACGCATGCGACGGCGAAGCGTGGGCGCGCAGGCGCGAGAAGGAATGGGGGCTGTTCAAGGTTCGCATCACGATCGAGAATGGTACGCGCAGCGACATCATGCACGCCAACGCCATGATCCGGACCGGCGCTGGCGCGATTTTCTTGCAGAGCGGACGCATCCAATTCCATGAACTATCGCCACGCCTTCCATGCCGGAAATTTCGCCGACGTCTTCAAGCACGCGATCCTGATTGCCTTGCTGAAGGCGCTGAAGGCGAAGCCGGCGGCGTTCTGCTATGTCGATACGCACGCGGGTCGCGGACGCTACGACCTGCGCGGTGACGAAGCGGAGCGCACGCGCGAGCACGCCGATGGCATCCAGCGCCTGCTCGAAGCGACGCAACTGCCGCAGGGTCTGCGTGACTATGTCGATCTCGTGCGCGCCTTCGATGCCGAAAACGCAGCGACGCTGGCGCACTACCCCGGATCTCCGCTGATTGCCGCAAACCTCATGCGCGAGCAGGATCGGGCGATCGTGTGCGAACTGCACGACGAAGAAGCCGCCGCACTCAAGGCTTCGCTGCGCGGCGATGCGCGGTTTGCGGTGCACCAGCGCGACGGTTACGGCGCGCTCAAGGCCTTGCTGCCGCCTGCGCAGAAGCGCGGTCTGGTGTTGATCGATCCGCCCTTCGAGGCACAGGGCGGCGAATTCGTGGAGATCCAGACCGCGCTCCTGCATGCGTTCGAGCGTTGGCCGAATGCAATCCAGGCGATCTGGTATCCGATCAAGAAACGCGAAACGATTGCGCCGTTCCATCGCTGGTTATACGCGAACAGCGGCGCGGCCAACGTGCTGGTCACCGAATTGCTGCTGCATCCGGACAATTCGCCATTACGCCTGAACGGCTGCGGCGTCGCCATCGTGAATGCGCCGTGGCGTTTCGAGCAGGCATTGGGCGCGTTCGTGCCGGCGTTGAAAGACCTCCTCGCACCAAGCCGCGACGGCAGCGCACGGGTCGACCTGCTGAAGACCGCCTCCTGATCGGGACAAGGCTTTCAGCCAACGGGATTCGGCCAGAATGTGACGCGGTCGAGGTCGACGCTGCGATACAGCGCCACGCAACGGCCGGGCATCGCCCCCTATGCTGAGTCCTCCTGAACGTTGGAGTACGCACATGGCGACTTGTCGATGGCTTGCAGTGGCTGTCTTGCTGGCCCTGCCCATGCTGGCGAACGCGATCACGTGGCCGGGAGCCAGTCCCTGCGATGGCACCCTGCAAGGGTGCATCAACAGCGCCAGCGCAGGCGCCACGGTTGAGGTCGCGAGCAACGCGACGGTCGACGAGGACCTTTCCTTTGGCATTCCGCTGACCTTGCGCGCAGCGTCGGGTTACGCGCCGCAACTGGCTGTCGACCGCAACATCTACGCCAGCGCGAACAGCGATGGCACCTACGCGATCGAAGGCATCACGTTGCAACGCGGAACCGTCTATGTCGCGCACGGCGGCGGCGCGGCGAACGTACGCGTACGGCGCGTGCGTGTACTCGAAGCCAACGCCATCGGCAGTCCCGAAATCACGATCGGTAGCACGACGAGCACGGCGTTGACGTATGAAATCGCCGAAAACGATGTCAGCCTGTTCTGGAATACCTACGACGGCGGTCTCCATGCGGCGATCCAGGTGTTGAGTTCCAACACCGGCACGCGCGACGGACGCATCCATGACAACCACGTTGATGCCGCCGGCTCCTGGTCGGCCGGCATCCTCGTCTCCAGCGCGGACAGCACACATACGACGCGGGTCTACGGCAACTGGGTGCGCGGCGGCAACAGCTACGGCAGCATCGACTTGCGCCAGGGCAATCTCGTCGGCACGGGCAGCGGCAGCTTGAATGCGTACGTGCTGAACAATGTCGTCACCCCGCTCGCAGGCAGTGGCGACGCGTACGGCATCGCCGTCGATGCCTATTTCGGCAATCTCGATCTGCAAGCGTTCAACAACACGGTGAGCGGTGCGTATTCCGGCATCAATGTCTACGTGGCATCCGGTGCGACCGGCAATGGACGCATCGCGAACAACCTGTTCGCAGGCGACATCCTCAGTCTGGCACTCAGCCACGGCGGCAGCGGCACGATCAGCAACGATCACAACCTGCTCTACGGCGGTTCGATCAGCGGTCCCAGCCCGGGCGCAGGCACGATCACCAGCAATCCGCTGCTGCGTGGCGCACCGGGAAACCCGTGGCTGAATCCGACATCGCCCGCGATCGATGCGGCGGACAGCTTGGCGCTGGACAGCGTACTGACCAGCGCAGCAATCGCGCGCGTCGACGGCGCGGGTCTGCGTCGCTTCAAGGGTGGCAGCAACCTCGCCGATATCGGCGCGCTCGAGTTCGGCGACACGACGTTCCTGCATCGGGTGAGCAACGCGACGCCCAATCCCTACAGCGAAATCGACAACGCCAGCGTCGATGGCCTCTCCTCGCACTTCCTGCAGGTCACGCCGAACTGGAATCCGGACGGTGCGACAGGCATCTACGACAACCATCCGAGCGGCGTGTTCTTCAACAGCATCAGCGGCCACTGGGATCTTCGCCACGAAGATCTCGTCGCGTTTCCGAACGACGCGCGCTTCAACGTGTTCTCGCCCGCTTACGGCAACGGCAGTTTTCACCACGTGGTCACCGGGGCGAATATTGCGGGCGACGCGACATCGCTGACGATCGGCGGACTCGACAACCAGCCCAATCGCATCCTGCTGGCGACGCGCGATTCACTCGATTCGGACAACACTCTCTACGACGATCCGCATCCGTTCGGCGTGTTCTATTTTTCGTTCGGCGGACCTGGAAACTGGTTCATCTCGCACTTCGATTCCACTGCGATGACTGCGGGCGGCGGCTACCACGTGTACTGGCAGGAGCCGAGCGCGAACGCGTTCATCCATGCGGCGAGCGCGGGCAATAGCTCAGGCGACTACACGGTCCTCGATCATCCGTTGCTGAACGGGCACGCATGCGCGCGCTTTCACGTGACCCAGGGCATAGGCGGTGCCGTTTTCAATGCGCACCAGACCGGTGTGTTCTACGCGTTTGGCCGTTGGGCGATCTACAACCAGGACATCACCGCGATTCCGGTCGGAACGCAGTTCCACGTCGTCGTCGATGCGCAGCAGGTGTTCGAATGCAGCGACGTGATCTTCGCCGACGGTCTCGAGTGACCGATTTCGCGGCAATCCCCGGATGCGCAGCGTGATCGCATACCGCGCGTCGGCTCACGGACGCGCGGCGTCATCCGGAAACTTCGCGGTACGCGGCGAGCGCGTGCTCGCGCGACGAAGCCAGGTCGACGATTGCTGTGGGATACCCGCTGCGGCGCAATTGCTCTGCGTTGCGCCACGGCTGATGAATGTCCCTGGCGGAGAACGCGCGCAACTCCGGCACCCAGCGGCGCACGTAGTCGCCGTTTTTATCGAACCGTTCCCCTTGGGTGACCGGATTGAAGATACGGAAATACGGCGCGGCATCGGCACCGGACCCGGCGGTCCACTGCCAACCCTGCGTGTTGTTGGCGAGATCCGCGTCGACCAGGGTGTCCCAGAACCAGCGTGCACCGTGCAACCAGTGCTGGCGCAGATTCTTGGTCAGGAACGAGGCGACGAGCATGCGCACGCGGTTGTGCATGTACCCGGTTTCCCACAGCTCGCGCATGCCGGCATCCACGATCGGAATGCCGGTGAGGCCGCGCTGCCACCGACGCAGCGCGATGTCGTCGTCGGGCGCCCACGGAAAATGATCGAAGCGCGGATTGAGGTTCTTCTGTGGCGTCTGCGGGAAGTGAAACAGCAGGTGGTGCGAAAATTCGCGCCAGCCGATTTCGCGCAGAAAAGGCTCCGCGCCTGCCGTGTCGCGCGCCCCGGTCGCCATGTCCTTCAATGCCCAAGCAATCTGCATCGGGGAGATCTCGCCGAAATGCAGATGCGGCGACAGGCGCGATGTGCCGTCCTGCGCCGGCACATCGCGCGCAGCGGCGTAATCGCCGATCGGCCCCTTGCAGAACGCACGCAGCGCCTTCGCCGCGCCGGCTTCACCGGGTTGCCAGGCCTGCTGGAACTCGCTGTCCCAGGGAATCCTCGGCAGCAGGCCAAGATCGTCGAGCGAGCGTCCGGCAGCGATTTCCGGCATCGGGATGCGCCGGGGTACCGACAACGGCGGGCGCACTTCGAGGCGCGCACGCGCTTTGCGCCAGAACGGCGTGAAGACCTTGTAAGGTCCGTCGTCGCCGGTCGCAATCTCCCATGGCTCAAACAACAGGGCTGCGTTGAAACTGCGCGCGTCGACGCCGGCATCACGCAGCTGCTGCTTGATCCGCGCATCGCGTTCGATCACCGCTGGCTCGTACAGGCGGTTCCAGTAGACCGACTCAGCGCCCGTCGACTTCAACAAGCGTTGCAGCGTATCCAGCGACGATCCTTGCTCGATCTGCAGGCGCGCGCCGCGTTTTCGCAAATCCGCATCGAGCGCCGCGAGCGAATGATGCAACCACCAGTGGCTTGCGGCGCCGGGCCGCCACGGTGCCTCCTCGTCGGGCGCGTGGACATAGAGCGCAACCACGGCGTCGTGTGTCTTCAGTGCGGCGGCGAATGCCGTGTTGTCCGCAAGGCGCAGGTCGCGGCGAAACCAGACGATGGCGGTGCTCATGGACTCTCTGGGTCGGCGGGCGTCGTAAAGGGTAACGGCAAAGAGGTCGCCGCGGATGCACGCCCGCATGCCGTGTCGATCGCGCAGAAAACCGCCAAATCCTGCCTGCGGTTCGCCACAACGGCACGCCTATACTTCGCACGCGCGTCGGAGTCGCAGACGCTGTATTGCG
>JBDSBK010000444.1:0-3493 GCA_039921645.1 Dokdonella sp. | reverse complement strand
GTAAGGAAATGTCTGTGACGCGACAACCTCGAGCCGCGGCTCGAAACGGACCAGCGCTGCGTCGATGCCGTCTGCGCTGGTGCCAGAAATCAGCCCCAGCCAGAGTTCCGGCACGCGCGGCTCAATTGCCCGCGCGGGCAAGCTGGATGCCGTCGACGATCTTGAGCTTGGCCATCATCGGCGCATTCGCGAGTCGGAATTGGGCCAACTGGCTTGCCGGCAGTGGCTCCGGCGGCGGCAGGGTGACGGTCAGCGGGTCGCGATGGCCCCCATCTATGCGGAATTCGTAGTGCAGGTGCGGACCGGTGGCGAGGCCCGTCATGCCGACATAGCCGATGGTCTCGCCTTGTTTGACGTGTTGGCCCAGTTGTTCGCTTGCAAATCGCGACATGTGGCCGTAGGCGGTGCTGATATGAGGGTTGTGCTGCACAATCACGAAGTTCCCGTAACCGGACTTCCAGCCTCGGAAGACGACCTTTCCGTCTCCGGCAGCGCGGATGGGCGTACCCGTGGGTGCGGCATAGTCGACCCCTTGGTGGGCGCGCATGTAGCCTAGTATCGGGTGCATCCGCCCGGTCGAAAATGTCGAGGAAATACGCGTGAATTCGACGGGCGTGCGCAGGAATGACTTGCGCAACGGACGTCCTTGCTCGGTGTAGAACATGGTCTCGCCGTCCGCATTCGTGTAGCGGATCGCGGTATAGCGCTTGCCCTGGTTGATGAAGGTGGCGGCAATGATGTCGCCATCGCGCAGATGCTCGCCTTCCCTGTAGATGTCGTCGTAGACGACGCTGAAGCTGTCGCCTTCGCGCAGATCCTGAGCGAAATCGATGTCGTAGCCGAATGCGTTGGCGAGCTTGAGCACCATCGCATCGGTGAGGCCTGCCTGTTCGCCGGCATAAAACAGCGAGCGCGTCACCACCCCATGCGCGACATGCGTTCGGCGTTCCACCGCGCGTTCCACAGCAGATTCAGTGACGCGAGCGGTGTCGAAATGAAGCACTACACGTGTTGCATCGCCGCGCTCGAAGCGCATGGCAGTCAACGCGCCCGTCGTATCCAGCGCGAACGCGAATTCCTGGCCTGGCCGGATATGGCGCAACGCAGAAGCGTCGCCCTGGGAATCCAGTGCCCGCTGCAGGTCGGTGGGTCCGAGACCCTGCTCGTGGAAGATATCGGACAGCGACTGGCCGGCGCGCACGTTTACGATACGCCAGTTGGGCTCGGCACCATTCGCGCCGTAGGCACCGATCGTCGCATCAGCCTCGGCACCCGGTGGCAATTGAGGCAGGTCCAGCGCCATCGTCGTGTAAGGTGTGGGGGTCGCGTCGTGACGGGTTGCGTTGGCCCAGGTTGGAATAACGATGCCGACCAAAGCAGTCAGAAGCAGTGCCACTCCGCCGAGGATCCAGTGCTCGGCACGCCAGCTGACCGGCGAAGCCGTGACGTTCTGCATGAACGTCCAGCTCGAAACGCGGGAATAGAAATGGAAATGCCTGCGTTGCGTGTGACGCCGGATCGCGAGACGACGAGTCTTGTGGCGGGCGGGCAGGAGGTCGTTCTGGAGGTCGGTCACGGGTCGCATTCCGGTCAATCGACGGGTACCATAATTGCGTTTTGCGGCCCACGTCAATGCCAATGGCGTCAATGACTTGCGAACAATCATTGACTAACGAATTATTAACCGTGACGTCCGTTTCGAGTCGTCATTCCATTCATGATGAGCAGTTTTGTGGCCACTGTTCATGCGCCGCGCGAGCTGCCCAGGGATTTCCATGACGGATACGCAAGCTGCGCTCGATCTGATTGACCGTGGCGCCGATGAAATCATCAAGCGTGACGAGCTGGAAGCCCGGCTGAAGCTTGGACGTCCGTTGCGGATCAAGGCCGGGTTCGATCCGACTGCGCCGGATCTGCATATCGGGCATACCGTATTGCTCAACAAGATGCGCCAGTTCCAGGATCTGGGGCATCAGGTGATTTTCCTGATCGGTGATTTCACCGGGATGATCGGTGATCCGACTGGCAAGAATGTCACGCGCAAACCGCTGACCCGCGAGGATATTGAGGCGAACGCGAAAACTTACGCAGAGCAGGTATTTAAGGTACTCGACGCGGAGCGCACCGAAGTCCGCTTCAACTCGGAATGGTTCGGCAAGATGACGGCTGCGGACATGATTCGCCTCGCCGCCAAGCACACCGTCGCGCGCATGCTCGAGCGTGATGACTTCTCCAAGCGCTACGCCTCTCAGCAGCCGATCGCAATCCACGAATTCCTGTATCCGCTGGTGCAGGGCTATGACTCGATTGCCTTGCGGGCCGATGTCGAGCTTGGCGGTACCGATCAGCGATTCAATCTGTTGATGGGGCGCGCCCTGCAGGAGGATGCAGGCCAGCCTGCGCAGATCGTGTTGACCATGCCCTTGCTGGAAGGCCTCGATGGCGTGCAGAAGATGTCGAAGTCACTCGGCAACTACATAGGAATCAATGAGCCTGCGATCGACATCGTGAACAAGACGATGAAGATCGATGACAAGCTTATGTGGCGCTGGTACGAGCTGCTAAGCCTCGACCGCTCATCCGCGGATATCGAGGCCCTCAAGCGCGGTGTCGCTTCCGGTACGCTGCATCCAAGAGATGCGAAGACCGGGTTGGCAAGAGAGCTGGCGGCACGTTTCCACAGTTCGGCCGCGGCGGATGCGGCGATTGATCAATGGGTCGCACTGGTGCGCGAGCAGCGAGTCGATGTCGACCTGCCCCTGCTGGATATTCCGGTGCCGGCCGGCGGCATGCGCATTGCGCCGCTATTTGTCGCGGCGAAGCTTGCCGCAAGCAATTCAGAAGTCACGCGCAAGATGGCGGAGCGTGCGCTACGCGTCGACGGCGCGGTCATTGAAGACCGCGAACTGGTGTTGCAGTTGGGGGGTGAACACCTGCTCCAAATTGGCAAGCGCGCGTTCGCACGGGTGCGATTGGTTGCCGCCTGATCGGCAATGTCGCCGCACGTGCATTCGGATAGAAAAAAAGTCGCGCGCAGGGGTTGACGAATCGGCATTTGGTTGTAGGATTCGCGGCCCTTCATTGAGAGGCCTGAATTGGCCAATCAACGCAGGGCATCCCTCCGGGATCGTTTTGAAACGCGGTGCAAAATATTTGCTCCGCGGGGATTGACGAAACGGGAATCGGATGTAACATGCGCCCCCCTTCGACGACGAACTCGAAAGAGCGAATCGACGAAGTCGCCGCCAGACGAAAGTCGAGCGGCGCGAAGCGAAAAAAAACGCTTCAGGGTGTTGACGGAAAGGAAATTCGATGTAAACTGCGCGGCTCCCTTGAACGAAATGTCTTGGGGCGCGAGGCTTAAACGCCTTGCACGCAAACGATCTTTGACAGTGTGCGCAGGTAACTTGTGTGGGCGCCTTGTGGTGGATGAAAGTCCATCGATACAAAGTGCGTCCTAAGCAAAACGTAAAAGCAGCAATGTTTTAACGCC
>JBDSBK010000443.1:0-13010 GCA_039921645.1 Dokdonella sp. | reverse complement strand
CCGCTCCCACCCATGCAAGACGCGGGAGCGTCGCGCACTTGCGAGGACGAAAAGGTTTGATTTCATGCTCGACCCTCTTCGTTCGCGCATGCCGTCCGAGCTTGTCAATCAGTGCGCCGCGTCCGCCGCCTTCTCCGGTGCCGGCGCAGTCGCTGTCGAAGGCGCGCTCGCCGTCCACAACTTCGCCTCGGCGTTGCCACCGAGCATCTGCGCTCGCACCAGAGGAATCGGCGGGCCGCCGTAGCTGAGGAACTGGTCGTTGAAATCCTTCAGCGCATGCGGGCCCGGATGTGCGGCGATCCAGTCCTGGCGCAGCTGCATGATCATCAGTTTGCCCATCGTGTAGTTGAGATAGCCCGGATCGTAGGTGCCGCGCGCCGCCTGCTGGCGTGCATTGCCCGGATCCTGAAAAGCCTTCTCGCGGAACATCTGCTCGGATTGCGCAATGGTCATGCCGCCGGTATGCAGACCAAGCGCGGAGAGGTAACGCACGTCACGCAGCAGCGCATTCGTGAGCTGGCCGATGTGGACTTCCGGTGTGGCGCCTTCGACGCCGGCATCGAACATCATCTCCTCGGTGTAGTGCGCCCAGCCTTCGGCGAACGCGTAGCCGACGAACAACTGGCCGAACTTCCAGTCGGCGCGATTGGCATGCAGGAACTGCAGGAAATGACCCGGCCACACCTCGTGCGCGGAAACGAACAGCAAGGCGGCCTTGCCCGGAATGTAGGCCTGCTGGTCGGCCTTGCTCCAGGTCGGATCGGCTGGCGCGATGTAATACACCGATGGCAGGTTCTTTTCGTACGGACCGGGAATTTCGATGTACGCGAGATTCCAGCGATTGAACGGCGGCGCTTCTTCGGCTTTCGCCTCTTCCGGACCCGGAATCGTCACCAGATCCTTGTCGACGACGAACTGGCGCAGGCTGGCGAGCTGCACACGCGCGCCTTCGACCGCGCCGCCGACGGGCTTTTCCGCCATTTCCTTCGCGACGCAATCGGCGAGGCTCTTGCCCGGCGCGAACTGATCGCAGGCGGTCTTCAGGGACGCGAGGTTGCGTGCGAGGTCGGACTCGCCGGCAGCCTTGAGCTGATCCAGCGACAGGTCGACGTGCTCGGTTGCGTGAAGCATCTTCGAGAATTTTTCGGCACCGAGTGCGTAGTCCTGCGTCGCGTTGGGCTTCTGCGCTTTCAGCCAGTCGGCAAGATCCTGCGCCGCCTTCACCGCGCCCGCATTGCTCGCCTTGAAGCGCGCCTGCAATGCGTCGTCCTTAACCTCGGCGAAGATGCCCGGCACGTCCTTCTTGAAGAACGCGGCGAAACCGCCGAACGAATTGACGCCCAAATCGATGTACGACGACGGCAGCGGCAACTTCAAATTCGCCTTGATCTGCGCCAGCGCCTTGGGCAGCGCTTCCTGATACGTGACGAACGCGGCCATGCGCTCGGGCAGCGGCGCGTACGGCCGCGTCAGGTACATGCTCGGCGACATGTCGCCAAGGTAGAAACCGGGATTCCTGTACGGCGCGTTGGACTCTTCCAGCATGAACAGTTGACCGTCGATCACTGCAAGCGCGTAGTCGCGCTGGAAGCGCCCCTTCGTATCGAGCGTGTCGTCGGCGAAGTTCGCGAACGCCACGCGTTGCGTATGCAGCCAGTCGGCTGTCGCCTTCAAGGCTTCGGGACTGTAGTCAGGCAGCTTGCCGTCGAACGCGTGCTTGCCCGCATTCGCGGCCGACACCGGGTTGTGCAGGAAGTAACCGTCGAGAAACGCGTCGACGGCCGATGCGAGCGCAGCGCTGCTGTCGGGTTTCGCGGCAGGCGCGGGCGGCACGGCAGCGGGCGTGACGTCGGCGGAAGGTGGCGCCGCGGGCGGCACGCCGGGCGAACAAGCGGCGAGCAGAGTCGCAGCAACAACGGTGGACAACGTGAGTACGCGCAACGAACGCATGATCGACTTCTCCGCACGGATCGAAAGGACCGAGACTAGGCGCTCGCGCCAGCAGACGCAATGCGGATCGAGCACACGCCTGGATCATCGAGCCGAGCGCAAGCCATCGATGGCGATGAAGTGCACCGGGCAGGTCCATCGTGTTCGCCCACGGCGCATCCAATGCGATCGCGCGCTGCAGACCGCCGACGCACGCTCCTGATTCGCATGCGAGCTCTCACTTCAATTCGGCTCGAATCCGTCTGCGAACAGATGGTCCGATTGCAGGCGCAGCACGCCTGTGCTCCAGCTCGGCGTGGCGATGTCTTCGAGGGTTCCGACGACGACCGGTCGCTGTGCGGACAGCGTCATTGCGCGCACGCGGCAGTATGTCGGCGCAGGCGTGGTGAAGGGATAGCGTGCAACGCCGTTGCCGTCGAAGCTGGTGTCGAGCGTGCCGTCGAACGCCATGCGCGCCGCGAAGAACTGACTGATGGCGGTACCGTTCGGGTCGATGGTGCCTGCGGCAACGAGACGCGAATCGTCTCGCATCGCGAGCGCGTCGATGTGCGTGCCCTCCTCGCGCGAGAGATCGACGTAGCCGTTGTCGCCGAACGATGTCGCGACGCTGCCGTTGGCTGCGAGCGCGAGCACGCCGCCTTCTTTCGTCGCCGGATGATTGATGGCGACGAACACGCGATTCTGGGTAAACGGACCCACAGGCACACTACCCGTCGCGACCGCCTGCGCACTCCAGTCGCCCGGCAGCGCGACGACCGCAATGCCGTCGTCGCCGAAGCTTGCATCCGGCACGCCATCGCCACCGAGACGCACAACGAGCGGCTGGGATGGCGCTCCCGGCAGGCTGAGGTCGAGCAGCCCCCCTGCGATCACGATGCGTCCCGCATCGTCGATCGCGATCGCATTGGGGAACTCCAGGTTGATGCCACCGACATGCACCCATCCGCCCATGCCGAATCCCGAATCGAGTGCGCCATCGGGCCGTACGCGCATGGCCAGCAGGTCGTACGAGTTGCCATTGCCGCAGTCGCAATACCCGACCGCGACGAGCTTGCCATCCGGCTGCAATGCGGCTGCCTTCATCTGCACTTCGAGCCCGCTCCCCCACATGCTCGTATCGATCCAGCGCACGCCGCCGATGCCGAACGCCGTATCCGGTTGACCATTCGGCAACACACGCATCAACGCGGGCCGTTCCGCGTTGCCGCTGTCGGACACGCGAACGCTCGCAAAAACGAGCAGCTTGCGATCGGGAAGCTCAAACACGGCGCGCGGGTATTCCTGCACATGCGGTGCCGCATCGAAGTCGAGTACGGTCGCGCCGCCGTTGCCGAAGGCGGGATCGGGCGCGCCATCCGCGCGGAACCGCGCCAGTGAGATCGAGAACATCTGCTGCCCGGACGGATAGCTGATCCAGCCCGCCGTTACCACACCGCCGTCAGCGCCGGCGGCGACAGCGGTCGCCTCGGCCTGGATCGTATTCGCCGGCCAAACGTGGACCGCGCGACCGTTGCTGCCGAACGACGGATCGCCATCGCCATCGTCGGCGTAGGCATGAAGAGGGGTTGCGAGCGAGGCGAAGCAGGCAAACAGGAACAAGTGTCGCGCGTGGAACGGCAGGAATGAGGTGCGCATCAGGATTGCTCTCGAAAGGTTCTACTGCTCTTCACGCAATGCCGCGCGATGCGGGGCCAGGTTCGCGTGCGCATTCGCTTGACCGACCCATCGAGGGCAGGCATGAGCCGGTGCTCGCTACAGTGGGATTGCTCTTGTGGGAGCGGCTTCAGCCGCGATTTGCAAGTTAGGCTCTGCAGGCCGCGAACAACCAACCTGCGGCCTGTCTGACAGCCGCAAGCGCGCCGATTGCGGCACCAGCGAGCGAAGCCGCGACCTTGAAGGCCGCCGACATGGGAGACCAGCGCCTGGTAGTGGCTTTCGCGACGCATCCATCGATGATGAACGAGCCGACGTCCTGCTGCGCGATGCGCTCACGTCTCCCGACGCCAACCGTTACAGTAGACGGAACAGCGTTCATCGTGGATAGCGGATGACCTCGTACGTGCCTCGCCTTGCCTTCGACATCGAGATTCGCCTGACCGGAGATCGCGTGGCGAATGAATGACATCACACAGGTGCTGCGCAACTGGTCCGAAGGAAATCCCGATGCTTCGGAGCATGCGATGTCGCTGGTCTATGCGGAGTTGCGACGCCTCGCGGCGCGTCAACTGTCCGGCGAGCGCCACGACCACACCTTGCAGGTGACAGGGCTCGTCAACGAAGCCTACCTTCGGTTGCGCGAGCAGCGCGTGGAGTGGGCGGACCGGCGACAGTTCCTGTCGATCGCGGCTCAGTTGATGCGTCGCATTCTCGTCGACCATGCGCGGCGTCAGGAGGCATCGAAGCGCCCGCCTCCTGGATTGCGCGTTTCCATCGAGGATGTCGATCCGACAGCATTGCGGGTGGATCAGAATCTCCTCGCGCTCGATGAGGCGCTGGCCGGACTGGAGGCGCTCGACGGCCGACAGGCACGCATCGTGGAACTGCGCTTCTTCGTCGGACTCGATATCGAAGAAACCGCGCAAGCGATGGAACTGTCGGTGTCGACGGTGACGCGCGAATGGCGAATGGCGCGGGCCTGGCTGCAACGTCGGCTGGATGCCTGAGCGTTTTTTTTCCGCCAGCAACGCGCGTGCGACAGAAAGTTCAGCTAGCGCGATGCGGTCTTCGCATGATCTGCCAGCGCCGCGCGCATCGACTGCGAACGGCTGCGGAATCCGGCTGACGCCGCATCGGTGCGCGCTGCGATGCCGGCGTCCAGCGTATCCAGCGTGCGAGCACTCGATTCGTGGCGACCGCGTTCGTACTGGACCTGCGCCAGGCGCAGAAGGATGCGCGAATACATTTCCGGGTACGCATCCTTCTCGATTCGGGAGAGCGCGACGGCAGCCTGCGAGAATTCATCCTCAGCCGTTTCCGACTCGCCGCGCAGAACCGCTGCCTCGGCGAGCACTTCACGCGCCGATGCGAGGAAGACCTGTTCTTCGGAATTGCCTGCGACTTGCGCCGCCGACACAAGCCCGGGCAAGACGCGTTCGATGAGTTCGACCGCTCGGTCGCCGTTGCCGAGCGCCAATTGCGCTTCGGCGAAATTGCAGCTCGCAAGCCGATAGAGCTGGCTGTCCTCGCCGGCGACGTCGCGCGTCATCGCCAGCGCGCGCTCGAACACCGGCACAGCGTCGCCCGGCTTGCCGATACGGATGAGCGTGCTGCCGAAGTTCCCCAGCAGCGAGGCGACGTGTACGCTTGCTCCCATGCGGCGTTCGTGATCGGCAATCAGGTCAGACAGCAACGCGGCCGCTTTTTCGGGATCGTCCTGTTGAACGGCCGAGACGTAGACGGAACGCGCGGGCAACAGCCGGGGATCGCCCGACGGATACACGTGAGTCGCGATCTCCATCGCACGCTCGGCCGCCGCGAGCGCACCCTTGTTGTCGCTGCCGTAGGCCATCGCAAGCGCGAGATAGGCGGAGATCTTCAGCGATTCCGGCGCGCCGGGACGACGCTCGAGGTCGGCGAGCACCCGATCGAGGCGCTCGCGGATCTGTTCGAGCGGCATATCCAGCGTCACCGCATGGTTGTGCAGCAGACGGATCGTCGCTTTCGCGATCTCGTCGACGTGTGCCGAAGGCGCTTCACCCAGGTAGCGCAGCGCATCTTCGTCTGCGGCCATCGCCTGCTCCAGCCGACGGCTGCCGCTGTAGCTGGCGGCCAACGCGAGCGACAGGGCTGCGCGCTGCTCCGCATCGGCATCGGCATCCGGTCGGGCCAGGATATCCCTGGCCTGTTCGAGCAGCGGCAATGCATCCCGGGCGAGCCCCAATGCGTTGTACGCGCGCCCGGTCGCGACCAGCAGCTCGGCCTGATTCCCTGGCGAGAGCCCGGAACGCTCGCGCAGACTGCTGGCGCCCAGATCGAGCATCTGGCGAACCGTGACATCCTTGCCGCGCAGATGCAGCGCATCGGTGTTCTGGTAGAGCGCATCCATGTACTGCACCACCGCGTTGGCACGGTCGCGTTCGATGGCAATCCGGGAAAGTTGCCGCACGCGGTCGACGGCGAATGTCGACAGCCCGATGGCGATGATCGCCGCTGCCGCAACCGCCCAACGCCGGCGCCAGATAAAGCGTGTCAACCGATACCGCCAATCGCCTCGTCGCGCTCGCACCGGGCGATCCGACAGGAATCGACGCAGGTCGGCTGCGAGGGCGCCCGCCGTCGGGTAGCGCTGTTCCGGCTCGCGGCGCATGGCCTTGAGCACGATCGCGTCGAGGTCCGCGGGCACGCGTCGCCGACGAAGGGTTCGACGCAATCGACGCCTGGTCGCATCGGCGGATTCGACGGGACCCTGATCGCTGGCACGCCGGCTCGGCGGGCTAACGTCGCCCGAGACGATGGCCTGCGTCTGCAACAGCGACGTTCCCAGATGATCGAACGGGCGAACGCCGGCGATGAGCAGATAGAGCAGGACGCCGAGCGAATAGACATCGCTCATCGTGCCCAGCGGACGACCTTCGATCTGCTCCGGACTCGCGTAAGCCAGTGTCAACACACGCGCGCCGGTGCGCGTCTGCTCGACCTCGACGTCATCGAGCAGGCGGGCGATGCCGAAGTCGAGCAGTTTCGGTTCGCCCTCGCTGTCGACCAGAATGTTGGAAGGCTTGATGTCGCGATGGACCACGAGTCGGCGATGCGCATGCTCGACCGCCGCACAGACCTTGAGGAACAAGGCGACGCGCGCGTGCAGGGACAATGCATGCACACCGCAATACGTGTCGATGCGCTCGCCATCGACATACTCCATCGCCAGGAAAGGTCGCCCCGTCGCCGTGACCCCGCCATCGATCAGATGCGCAATATTGGGATGACTCAACGTCGAAAGGATGCGGCGCTCGATGGCGAAGCGACGTTGCATCGGCACATCGGCATCGGGCAGCGGATGCAGCAGCTTGAGCGCAACGCGCTGCTGCAGCTGACCGTCGATGCGCTCGGCCAGATAGACCACGCCCATGCCGCCCTCGCCGATCCGGCGCAGCACGCGATAGTCGCGCAGGACCGGCGCTTCGACGTGCATGCCACGGGTTGCGAGCGGATCGTCGAGCGTCAGCCGCATGCCCTCGTCGAGGGACACGTCGCCCGCGGCATCGAGCAGCCACTGCACCTCCTGCTGCAGATCGGTGTCGCCGCGACAGGCCGCCGCGAGGGCGTCGGCGCGCTCGTCCAATGGCATGTCGAGCAGCGCCAGCGCAATGGACTTTGCGACCACATAGCGTTTGTCGATGGATTGCGGTTCGGAAAATGTCTCGATCACGAGTGGTCAAGGTCACTACGGTAAAGCCGATCAATGCGGGCGCTCATGCGCCAACTCAGCGCTTCGCGGGTGGGCGCGCCCGGCAATGCGGGAGGAACGGCGAAAAAAAAATGACCAGAAGTTCCGGCTTCCTGCGCGTTACATCCTGAAGACCGAACTTCACCGGTCGTTCAAGGCAACGCTACCACAGGTTTCCGCGAACGCATCCGTGCAGGGAAGTCGAGCGGTTCCAACCGCATCGCGGCCCGTCCAGCAGCGATGACGGCTGGCATTCCCATCCTGATGAATCCGTTGGAGGCAGCATGAGCACACGAACACCTTGGCGACGATACCGATCAACCACGCGTCGCGCTGCAAATTGGATACTCGCCTGCACGATGGCGTGCGCGCCGTTGGCGTTCGCCGCCCCCCAGGGCGGTTCGCCGCCGGCACAAGTGCCGTTGACGATTGATGGCGTGGCTTTCGAGAATTTCGGCACGGCCGTGGCCATCGATGGCCAAACGGCGGTGGTCACGACGCCGTATGCCGCCGTCGGTGCGACGGATGGCGCAGGTGCGGCATATGTCTACGTGCTTGCCGGTGCCACCTGGACACTGCAGGCGCAGCTTTCGGCGGCGGACCCGAAACCTTTCAGCAACTACGGTCGCGCTGTCGCGATCGTGGGCGACACGATCGTGGTCGGCGCGCAGAGCGCGGACGGGGCAATGGATTCGGCTGGCGCGGCCTATGTCTACACGCGCACCGGCAGCACGTGGTCGCAGCAGGCCAAACTGTTCGCGGCGGATGGCGAAGGCTTCAACGATTTCGGTGCCGCGGTCGCCGTCAGCGGCAACAGTGTCGTCATTGGCGCGCCGAGTACGTTCATCAATGGCGAGAATGTCGTCGGCGCGGCGTATGTATTCGTGCGAGTGGGCAGCACGTGGTCGCAGCAGCAGAAACTCGTCGCCAACGATGGTCTTGCGTTCGACAGCTTTGGCAATGCCGTCGCAGTCGAAGGCGACAAGGCCATCGTCGCAGCGTCGCAGGCGTCCGTTGGCGCTGCCAGTTTCTCGGGTGCAGCGTACGCATTCTCGCGCAGCGGAAGCACGTGGACCCAGACGCAGAAGCTCAGCGCATCCGATGCCGCCAGCGAAAATCTGTTCGGCCAATCCGTTGCCATCAGCGGCAGCAGCCTGGTCGTCGGCGCGCCGCAGCCCATACTGGCTTTCGGCAATGGCGGACCCGGCGCCGCGTATGTGTTCGTGTCCGACGGCACCAACTGGATCGAGCAGGCCAAGCTCGTCGCCGATGATGGCGTGCAGGACGACGCCTTCGGCACCGCGGTTGCCATCTCCGGCAACAGCGCTGTTGTCGGTGCGCCGAAACAGGGAAGTCAGGCTGGCGTGGATCTCGAAACAGGCGCCCTGTATGCGTACGCCCGCAGCAGTGGCGTGTGGACGCAACAATCGCGCATTCGCGCCGTGGACGGTGGTCAGGGTGCCCACATGGGTGCGCGCGCGGCGCTATCCGCCACGGTCGCGATCGCCGGCGCGCCGGACGCCACCGTCAACAGCAATCCGAGCGAAGGCAAGGCTTACCTCTTCACGCTCGGCACGCCGGTCCTTTCCGTCGCGCCTGCCGCAATCGATTTCGGCGACGCACCGATCGGCCGCACGACGACGCGCGCGGTGACCGTGCGCAACCTCGGCACCGCCGACCTGTTCTCGGGCGCGCTTGTGCTCATTGGCAACGACGCCGCGCAATTCGCGATTGTCGAAGACGCGTGCTCAGGTCAGCGCATCGCGCCCGCAGGCTCGTGCAAGGCGCAGGTGGGCTTCACCCCAGCGGCGCTGGCCACCTATGCCGCACAGGTCGTCGTGCCGGGCAGCGCGGGCGTGCAGTTTGTGTCCCTCGCAGGTCAAGGCGTGCCGGTGCCTGCGCAGATCGCCGTGACTCCGAATCCCGTCAACGCGCTGCTGGATCCGAACCAGACCGAAACGCAGACCATCACGGTTCATCACCCCGGCGACAGCCAGACCCTGCAGTGGACGCTGACCCAGAACGGCGGCAACGTGAGCTCTCGCCTGCACGTGCTGGGCGACGCCACGCCGGTGCCGACAGCGCATTCCGCAAGCTCCACTGGACCGGGAACATTCCAGCACGCAACCGGTGCACCGAGTTCGCTGATCGCGCGCCCGACGGGCTTGCCGCCGATTGGACAGACCTTGAGCCACTCGGCCAGCGAGACGATGGTCTCAGGCAACTCGATCTCCTGCGGCAACAACGAAACCGGCACCACCAATGCGAACCAGTTCCTGCGCACGTTCACGCTGGCCGACTTCGGCATCGACAGCGCGTTCAAGGTGTCGTCGATTCGTTTCGGCATCGAATCGTCGACGGCCGGGTTCCCCGCGACGGTCAATCTCTATGTCCTCAATGGCTTTTTCAGCTACTTCAACCTCGAACTGGTAGCGAGCACCACAATCCAGGTGCAGGCACAGTCGCTGTCGCTGATCGACGTGCCGATCTCGGCCACGATTCCGGCCGGTTCAACGTTCGTGCTCGAGATCGCGACGCCGGATCTTGAAAGCCTGGATGGACAGTTCCTGCCCGGCTCCAACGCTGCAGGTCAGACGGCGCCGTCGTATATCGCCGCATCCCGCTGCGGTTCCGGTGAACCGCAGGATCTGGCCGACATCGGTTTTCCCGACATGCATCTGGTGATGTCGGTGACCGGCGAAAGCGCGGCGCCGCCCGCGCAATGTGCGCTGCCGGCCTGGCTCGATGTGGCCACACAGTCAGGCGCGGTCGCACCGGGTGGTTCGCAAGCCGTGGATCTCCACTTCGATGCGACGGGACTGGCGGCCGGAAGCTACAGTGCAACGCTGTGTTTCGCGAGCAACGCCGAGGACGCGCTGTACACGGTGCCGGTGACGCTCTCTGTCGGTGACGCCATTTTTGCGAACGGGTTCGACTAGAGCGCAACCCGCGTTTCAGTGGCCCGCCGCGCTTCGTCGCGGCGGGCTGTTGTGACACGCAAGTCATGAACGCGAAATATTTTTTGAAAGTCAGATGTCCGGTCCTGCCCTGCTTCCACGTACCCCAACGTGAATCCAGGAAGAGGACCGGACCATGAACAACGACACGACCACGGCGGCGACGTTGCGCTGCGTGAGGCAAGGCGTCCTTCGCACCCGGCGCGCGGGCACGGGGATGCTCTTTGCGATCGTGATGGCGATCGTCGCCATCGCCGCGACCTCCGCGCAAGCCGCGCCCTACGTCATCGATGCGCACTTCAATGCCGGTGCGATCAAGATCGACCGCTTCGCCGGCACCTCGAATGCCAACTATCACGGTCGCAAATCGGTGCGCATGCCGAACGGCGATGTGGTCGTTGCCGGCTCGGTGCCCGCGTACGGGCAACTCGACGGTGCGAGCACGAACATCGGCCTGGTCCGCTACACGCCGCAGGGCGCGCGCGTGCCGTGGCCGACCGCGGGAAGTTTCGGCTTCTACAACAACGAGTACGTGATCTGGCCGAACCGCTCCGACACCGCCTACTTCGGCAGGATCACCTCGGTGGTCGACATGCTGCTGATTCGTGACCGGATCTGCGTGCTGGCGGGCTATGCGAGCGGCGCCGAAAGGTTCTTCGGCGTCGAATGCTTCCGCAGCGACGGCTACAAGCTCGGCAGCTATCCGCATTTCGTGGTCGGCTACAACCAGGATCCGGTCGGCATGGCGATGTACGACACCGGCGACGGTTTCAACGTCGTCATCGCTTCGCGCAAGGAGAGCGACCCGAATGGACCGATCACCGGATGCTACGGCGGCGGCAACCAGTGCACGGTGCTGGCCCAGTACAACGTGATCGATGCTCCCGGCGCCTCGTCCGACGGCACCTGGTATCAGGACAACGTCTTCGGAGAACCATGGACGGGCGGCAGCTACGGCAATGTGATCTCCGTGCAATCGATCGCAATAGGGACGCGCGGCGACCTGGAGCCGTACATCTATACCGCCGCAACGCTCAGCGGGACCGGCGCCCAGCGTGTGCGCATTCAGAAATGGGACAGCGCAGGCAATCGTATCCAGACCATCGATCCCGTGTTCCGCGGCGCGGCCAACCGCGCCGAACACAACCCGATCGTCACTATCGAGCAGGTCGGAGGCTCCGTGTACCACTACGTATACGTCGCAGCCAGCGTCGACGAACAATGCCAACCGGGCACGGGCGTCGCGAAATATACATCGACGGGTTCTGCGGCGAGTGGATTCGGCACCGCGGGCGCAGTGATGATGGCCGGCAACGACAGCGCCTGGGCCACCCAGGATTGCGCATTCGCACAGGCCGCGACGCCGCTGGCAATGACAGTCGCAGACGGCGCGCTCGCGATAGCAGGGTACGGTCTGCTGTATTACGAACCGAGCAACTACGAGCCCGACAAGAGCGGCCTGCTCGGCATCCTGCGCAAGGACACCGGAGCCCAGCTCAGCCTGCGCGGCTACGCGATGTATACCAATCAATGGATCGGCAGTGCGTCGTTCTACGGCGTGACGGCAATGGGCAGTGGCATGTTCATGCTGACCGGCGAGGCGGATGAGTCCGGAGACGGCGCCAAGCTGATGTTCGGCAGCGCGCGCATCGGACCGCCCGACAAGATCTTTGCGAACGGCTTTCAATGACGCATGCGACCCGCATCGCGAAACGTGCGCTGCGGGTGCGAGCGATGTGCAAATTCTCCCTGCAAAAATCCGGAAACCGTGTTCTTTTCTTGAACGAATGAACCTGCTCCGTTTTCCGACTCTTTCTGTCACGGAGAATTATTGCGACGAAGTCCGCATGCAATGGCCACTTTCGCTTCGAAATCCTGTTCGTATGGATTGAACGTCCTCTGCGATCGTTCAGAGTCGCGACTATCGCGACATCCGACCGCTCGGGGAGAAATTCCATGTCGCCATTGCAGATTCGTTGCGCGTCCTTCATGGCCGGGAGTTTGCTGGTTGCCGCACGGGCATTGGCGCAGGATGGCTTTCCGGACACGGCCTGGCACGGAAGCGGGCGCGTGCAGATTCCGGTCATCGGCAAGACCGTCAGCGGCGGTTCCATGGCAATCCAGCCGGACGCGAAGATCGTGCTGGGCGGGACGTGCTCGAGTGGCGGGTTTTATGTGCCCTGTCTGACCCGGCTGCTGCCTGGCGGCGATATCGATCTGAGTTTCGGGCCGAATCAGAACGGCGCGTTCGCGTTCGACGATTTCGCCGGATATCCGAGCAACAGAACGCTGACGGAGAGTCTGCTGATCCGGCCCGACGGACGCATGGTCGTGTTTGGTACCAGCTACGTGCCCTCCGGATCAGGCACTGCATTGATGGGAATGATGAATGTCACCGCACTGACGTCGGACGGCCAGGTCGAACTTGGTCCGAGCGGCGAGCGGGCCCGGCTGATCTCGTTGTCGGCCAATCCCGCCAGCACGGAAACCTACGGCGGCGACGCGAAACTTCTGCCGGACGGCAAAATGCTCGTTGCCGGGTCGGCGCCCCGCGGCGCGACCGGCAACTTCGATATTGCGGTGGCGCGGCTGAAAACCGACTTCACCCTCGATACCACGTTCAACCCGACGGGTACGGTGCCAGGCGTGCGCCATGCGGCATTCGATCTGGCCGGCAATGGTTTCGATTCCGCCAGTGTCATGATCGTGCAAGCCGA
>JBDSBK010000442.1:0-5623 GCA_039921645.1 Dokdonella sp. | reverse complement strand
TTGTTGAGGCGCGACCCGCCGGGCTTTACTCGAATCCGTCCGTGAAGATCGTATCGGCAAGCGCATCCGTCTCGACCGCTCCGACGTCACAATCGATGCCATCGGCGCGGCGTACGTAGCGGCGCTGGTCCGTCGCGCCGAAAATCCCGTTCGCGACGCCGCACCACGTGGTCGCTCCGGCGTCGACGAGCGGACTCGAGCGCGACGGCATGAAGGTCTGCGTGAAACCGCCGTTGTCGGCCAGCGGCGTCATCAGCAATTGGATCGCCGGCACATCGACGTCGTTCCCGGCAGCGGCGAACTGGCACGTGTGCCCGGGCGATTCGACGTTGCCGACGGCCTGGAACATCGTGGCGCCGCTGGCGAATGCGCACGTGCCCAGCATCAGGCTGTTGTAGATACGCACGTTCGCGGCGCTGCCGCGCACCGCAAGCAGCGATGCGATCGCGCCGGCCGGAACCGACGGGCCGGTGCGCATCGTTGCGTGGAAGAGCCAGAACAGCGTCGCGCGCGCATCCGCGACGTCGACGCCGATTGCATCGCCGACGCCATTGACGATGCCCGCGCGGAACGTGTTGTCGACGAACGTCACGTTAGCCATCACGACGTTGCCGCCGGCAAGCACGCGCACCGTCGAGCCGATCAGGTTCGCGCCGGAACCACCGCCGCCGCGATTGCCGGTGAACAGCGCGCGCGAAATGCGCCACGCGGTCATGTCCTGCGCAACCAGCACGGCGGGATTGTCGAGATGATCGTCGTCGACGACGTTGTCGCGGAACTCGACCTCGTCCATCCACACCATGCCGTCGCGATAGCTGAACATCGGTCCAACATTGTCGGCGAAGCGCGTGCGAACCACGTGCACGTCGCCGCCGTCACCGTCGAGCACCAGCGGCGCCGCGTGGTGGCTGATCGTGCTGTCGCGGATCGTCGCCGAACCGGCGGAGCTGAAAGCAACGCCGTACAGCTGGCTTGGTCCGACGACGTCGACGTGGTCGAGTTCGAGGTCGCCGGTTCCGTCGAACATGAGCACGGCATTGAGTGTGCTGTCGAAGGCGCGGAACGACCCCATGCCGCAGCTGCAGCCCGTGGCATCGCCGAGTTCCGAGTGTTCGATGCGCAGGTTCGCCGGGCCGTGGTCGGAACCCGCAGAGACGAGGCCGCCACCGACTGCAACGCGCACGCCACGCAAGGTTGCCGTGGCGCTGTCGACTTCGACCGCGACGCCCTGCGACGACAACATGACGCCATCGAGCACGAGCACACCGAGCGGCGTCACCTGCAGCAGGTCGAAATTGCCGCTGCCGACGATGCGCGTGGCGTCTGCGCCGACGCCCTCGATCGAGACCTCGCCGACGACGGACAGCGCGCCGCGTGTGATCGTGTACTGGCCCGCGCCAAGCACGATCGTGTCGGCGGCCGGCGTCGCGACCGCAGCGGCCAGCGCCTCGCGCAGAGAACAATCGCCCGCAGTGCAGCCGTTCGGCGCGGGATCGTCGCCGCGCGTGACGGTGTAGGTCGCAGCCAATGCAGGCAGAGCGGCGACGAGCAGGCTGGCAGCGAACAGACGATGCAACGTGGACATGGCGATCTCCGTGATTACCCGATTCCACGAAGAAGCGAGCGCCGAGGGGCCAACCTGCCGGGCCAACGTGGCCCCGCGCGCAGCGCTTTCGCGTGGGCTTGTGCAGGAGGATCCAATCATGAACATGCGCACGCTGGCGTCCCTGCTCTGTCTGGCCGCTGTACTCGAACTGTCGCAAACACATGCGGCGAACACACCCATGCAGGAGTATCTGCATCTGGACCGCACCAACTACGTGATTGCCGCGGTGGGCGGCATCGGCGCACCGTCGACGCAAGGCGGTGGCGCGGGGACGATGCATCTGGATGGCGTCTCCGGCACGGTCACGCTGGCACTGCTGTACTGGAACGGCATCGACATCGAGTTCCCGGCAGAGGGCCTGATCGGCGGCGATGGGGATTACGACCAGCCGCTGGTCCACTTCGATGGCGGCGATATCAGCGGCACACGCGTCGCCGGGGGCGGCAGCAACGATTGCTGGCCGTCGCTCGATTCGACGCTCCCGCCCAGCGCCGCAACCTATCGCGCCGATGTCACCGCGCAGGTGCGCCTGCGCGGCAACGGCGATTACACCTTCAGCGGCTTCACCAGCAAACCCGGGCATAGCGCGAACGGACTGTCGCTGATCGTCTATTTCGACGATGGCAATCCGGCGAACGATCTGCGCATCGCGCACTACGAAGGCCTGCAGAGCGATATCGAAACCGCGCATTTCGCCTTCGACATCGATTACAACGGCGGCCGCGTCGAGGCCGTGCTGCATGCATCGGATGGGCAGGGCATTCTGAGCGACGGTTCGCTGCTATGGAGCACGCTGCCGGGTCGACCCGACCAGGGTGTCGCGAACACGCTCAAATACACGAAATTGTACGATGGCCTGCAACTGTGGCCAGGCAACAGCGTTCCGTACCTGGGGCACCAGCGCGGTGGCAACGCGGATACGTTGTGGGATATCCGCCGCATGCCGTTGACGCTGCTGTTCGCCTCGCCACGCCGCTATTCGACGCACTTCGACTATCCGAAGTCCGGGCAGGATTGCGTTTCAATCCACGTGGTGCAGATCGTGCAGCCGGCCGACGCGCAGGCACCGATGCTGGCGCCCAGTCCGCACGATTTCGGCGACGTCGTCGGCGGCACCACCAGCGCAACGCAACGATTCACGTTCACCAACCTGATGCCCGGTCCGGTGACCATCCAGCCGCCGGCGATCAGCGACGCCCTGTTCCATATCGTCGCCCAGACCTGCGATGGACAAACCCTGGCTGCCGGTGCGACGTGCACGATCGATGTGACCTTCGCGCCCGTCGCCGTGCAGCCGGCCTATTCGCGCATGACCGTTTTGCGCGTTCCGTTCAAGGATGCGGTGTTCCCTGTCGGCGTGACGAATCCCGTTTATGTGGAGCTGCGCGGTGCCGGCGTTCCGTCGGTTCCTTTCTCCCGCCTGACCTTTGAACCACGCAACTGCACGTTCAAACCGACGCCGGTCGGCACTAACTCGGCGACGGTACGCTTCAACGTGCGCAGCAGCGGCACCTTGCCGCTGACGCTCGGCAGCGTGGCCGGCGGCGGCTCGCGTTTCCCGCTGATCGCAACGACGTGCACGAACGGCATGAATCTTCCGGCGGGCGGCGCGTGCACGCTCGATCTCGCATTCCAGCCCGGCGTCGCCGGTGCTGTCAGCAATGCCGCCCGCATCGAATACACCGCCAGCGACGCGCCGGCAAACAGCGCAATGTCGCTTCCGCTGAACGGCACCGGCATTGTCGCTGGCGATGCGATCTTTGCCGACGGGTTCGAGCAATCGACTTGCATCGATTGACGGCGCGCCGTCGACGACACTGCAGCGGGCATCGCGCCGTGCACATTTTCGGCGCGGATGCCAGCGCGCCCGCACCACACGCGTTGTCCCGCGATCAATTCAACGCGTGCTGGCTGAGCGCTGCAGCGGACGGCGCAGCGACTCCTGCTAGCGCTTCTTGGCCGCCTGTTCGGCGCGACGCGCCTGCGCCTGCGCCAGCCACTTGTGCGCGTCGACCCGGCGCGAATCATCGACCGGGAACGCACGGTCCCATTGCGGCAACCATTCCGCGTAGAACGCGATCGTATTCTCGTCGTGCTGCTCGGACGCGAGGGTCTCACCGAGGTCCCAGGCGTACTTCACGGTATTGATGTGACCTTCGGGCAGCACCCTGCGGGCCTTCTCGAGCAGCATGCGCCGAATCTTCTCGGCATCCGCGTGCGCACCGGTCTGCTCGAGGAACATGCCGAGCGTCTGCCCGAATGGCATCGCAATAGGGTTGTCTTCACCATAGACGCGATTGGCGCTCGAATAGCAGCGCTCAAAAAATACCCGCGCTTCCTTGAGGCGATTCGTGTGCTGGTATCCACGCGCGAGCCAGACCCAGCTGAGCCACGTGCTCTCCGCGTCCGCACCCAGCGTCTGCTCGCGATACGCAGCGACCGGTGCAAACAGCTCGGCGGCGTCCGCATATCGTTCCTTGTAGAAGAGGACGACGCCGAGGCGCAGGTTGCAATCGTGGGTCGCGTAGTGCGCCTCACCGAGACTCGCGCGCGTGGCTGCACACGCCTGTTGCATGATCGGCAAGGCTTCGTCGAAGCGATCCATGCCGGTCAGGATGATGCCTTCACGCTTGATCCACTCGAGTGTCTGCGCATTGCCGACACCGAATTTCCGTTCGGTGCCCGCACGCAGGCGTCGCGCCACAGCCAGCCCCTCCTCCCTGCGCTCCATCGCGATCAATCCACGCATCTGGTGATTCAGCGCATCGATGTGCAGCGGCTCGAACGCGCCGAATTCCGCCTCGACCTGCGGCACCAGTACATCGAGCGATTTCAGCGCCTGGTCCTCGTGACGCTCTTCCACGTCGATGCCTGCGAGACCGACGGCGAGCTGCAGCCGGATGCGTTTGGGTCCATCCGCGCCGATTGCCGCGAGGCCGGCGTCGTCCAGGACACGCGCATCCGCATAGTTGTTCTGACCGTGCAGGACGCGCGCGAACGAGATGCGTGCTTCGAGTGCATCCGCATCGGCGATTCCATAGGCGTGTTCCAGCGTTTCCATTGCCTGCTTTGCCTGCGCGTGCGCAGCGTCCACCTCGCCCGCGAGGTAGAGCGACTTGCCCAGTTCGCGACGCACCACGCCCGCCAGGCGTGGATTGCCGGCGAAACGCACGTCGACATTTTTGACGGCGCCGATCAGCGCATCGCTGAGGCGGATATCGAGCTTGTTGCGATAGGGATTCACGGCCTGGATCACGTCGCGTGCGAGGAAATCACTGACCGCGGTCGCAATCGCCGCCTGCTGCTGCGCCTTCTGCTCTGAAACACGCGCAGCGTCCGCGGCAAGGCCGGCCCTGTGTGCCTGCCACAGCGCACCGCCAAGCCCCCCGAGCACGGACAGTGCAACCAGGATCGAGGCGGCAACACCGGCACGGTGGCGACGCACGAACTTGGCGAATCGATACGTCGCCGATTCGGCGCGAGCGGCGATAGGTCGGCCGTCCAGCCAGCGCCGCAAATCATCGGAGAACGCCGCCGCCGTCGGATAGCGTTGCGCCGGATCGTGCCTCAGGGCGGTGGCGATGATCACGTCGATGTCGCCGGCAACGATGCGCGCGATGCGCACGCTTTCGGCGCCCATGCCGTACAAATCCACCGCCTGCTCGCGCGCAAGTCGCGCGAGCGAGGCACTCGCACGCGCCGTGCCTTCCGCTGCAATCTCTTGTTCCGGGTGTAGCAGCGTGCGCCGCTGCTGTGGCAACTGGCCGACCAGGAGCTCGAACAGCATGATGCCGAGCGTGTAGACGTCGCTGGCGGTACCGATAGCCTCGCCGTGCATCTGCTCGGGTGCTGCGTATGCCGGCGACAACACGCGCATGCCCGTACCTGTTCGCGTTTCTCCGCCCGTTGTCTCGATCACCTTGGCGATGCCGAAGTCGAGCACGCGCGGCGTACCGTTCGCTTCGACCAGTACGTTGGCGGGTTTCAGGTCGCGATGCACGACGAGTTGGGTGTGCG
>JBDSBK010000441.1:0-3388 GCA_039921645.1 Dokdonella sp. | reverse complement strand
GCGATCGAACACTGAACGACACGCATGAACAAAGGCGTACCGCAGCGCCACGCAGGCGATGCGCCGGGTGTGTTGGCTTATCTCCTCTGCGACAATTCCCCTCTTTGATCCACTTGCCGGACCCATTCCCGAATGAAGCTGTCGCCCCTCGCCGTTCTCGCCACCCTCGCGCTCGCCTGCACCGGCGTGCAGGCCGCCGCCAAACACCCGCACCACGCCGCTGCGCAGGCCGCGGCGCCGACAGCAGCGCCTGCGTCGACGACCCCGGCACCCACCGCATCGACGCCAGCGCCTGCCACGGCCACAAATCCGAACCTGCCGACGCCGCAGGCGGTGGCCAAGCCGGCGTTGCCGCCGACACCGGGCGCGCCTGGCAGCGGACCCGTACCGCCGCCGCCCTCGATCGAGGCAAAGAGCTGGGTGTTGATGGACTATTCCAACGGCCAGGTCCTTGCCAGCAGCAATCCCGACGCGCGCGTGGCGCCGGCCTCCATTACCAAGGTGATGACCTCGTATGTCGTTTCCGCGGAACTCGCACACGGCAAGATCCACCTCGACGATCAGGTCCTGATCAGCGAGCGCGCGTGGCGTTCCGGCGGCGCCGGCACCGATGGCTCGACCAGCTTCCTGCAGCTCAACAGCAAGGTCACGTTGAAGGACCTCCTGTACGGCATGATCATCCAGTCCGGCAACGACGCCGCGATGGCGCTTGCCGAACATGTTGCAGGCTCGGAAGAAACCTTTGCGCAGCTGATGAACCAGTACGCTGCGCAGATCGGCATGACCGGCACGAACTACGTCGATGCGAGCGGCTTGCCCAATCCGAATCACTACACGACCGCCCACGACGTAGCCCTGCTCTCGCGTGCGGTGATCCGCGATTATCCCGACGAATACAAGATCTACTCGATCAAGGAATTCGAGTGGAACGGGATCAAGCAGCACAACCGCAACACCTTGCTGTGGCGCGACGAAAGCGTCGACGGCATCAAGACCGGACACACCGCGGAAGCAGGCTTCTGCCTTGCGACCTCGGCCAAGCGCGGTGATCAGCGCCTGATTGCGGTGGTGATGGGCGCGCCGAGCGAGAAGCAGCGCGCCGATGACAACCAGGAGCTGCTCAACTACGGTTTTCGCTTCTTCGAAACGAAGAAACTCTACGAAGCGGGCAAGCCGCTGGCGGCGCCGGAACTGTGGAAGGGCGCGGTTGCGACGTTGCCGCTCGGTGTCACCGACGATGTCCTCGTCACCTTCCCGCGCGGCCGTTACGCCGACCTCAAGGCCAGCCTCGACCTGCCTTCGCGCCTCGTTGCCCCGTTGGCCAAGGGCCAGTCGATCGGCACCTTGAAAGTGAAGCTGGATGACAAGACCTTGTTCGAGCGTCCGCTGGTGGCGCTCGAGGACGGCGCCGAGGGCGGCTTCTTCAAGCGCTTCTCGGATGGCGTCTGGATGTGGTTCAAGGGCGATCCGGGCGCCAGCGTTTCGGCCGCTGCGCCGAAAGCCAATTGATGACTGAACCAATGGCGCTGCGCAGGCGGCGCCGCTGACGACGACGAGCGTGACGATGAAAGATCTCGACAATATCCATGCGCAGAATCCGGAGCAGGGTTTCCAGTTTCCGGGGGTGTTCGAGATCACTGCGATGGGCGGGAAGGCAGCCGGACTCGAAGACAAGGTCCCTGAAATCCTCGCCAGCGTCGGCGTCAGCGTACTTGCCGGCTCACTGCGCGCGCGCCCTTCGCGCGAAGGCAACTACGTGTCGGTCGCGCTGAGTTTCACCTGCCCGTCGCGCGAGAAGTACGACGAAGTTCACGAGGCGCTGCGCGCGGATCCGGACATTCGCTGGACGTTGTAGTGCCCGCGTTCGCGGATCCGCCGTCGCGCTGGTCCGACGGATTGGCTCTCTCGTCTGGTGCACGTCCATGCGCCACCCCTTCCGTGCAACGATCGCGCTTGTGAACGCCGCTGCCGCACCCATCTGCCGATGATGTCCCTGCCCCTCAACGTTCGCCGCCTCGGCCGCCAGCCTTACGAGCCGATCTGGCGCGCCATGCAGGCGTTCACCGATGCGCGCGGGCCGGAGACGACGGACGAGCTGTGGGTGCTCGAGCACGACCCCGTGTTCACCCTTGGTCAGGCCGGCAAATGGG
This sequence comes from Dokdonella sp., assembly GCA_039921645.1. Classification (GTDB taxonomy): domain Bacteria; phylum Pseudomonadota; class Gammaproteobacteria; order Xanthomonadales; family Rhodanobacteraceae; genus Dokdonella_A. The sequence goes on along the minus strand of JBDSBK010000441.1, from coordinate 1,238 downwards.
AGCACGTGTTATTGCCCGGCGATATCCCGGTAGTGCCGGTCGATCGCGGCGGTCAGGTCACTTACCACGGCCCGGGGCAGATCGTTGCGTACCCGCTGTTCGACCTGCGCCGCATGAAGATCGGCGTGCGCGAGCTGGTGACGCGCATCGAACAGGCGCTCATCGACACGATGGAGACCTGGAATATCGTGGCCGTGCGCCGCGATGGCGCGCCTGGCGTCTATGTCGGCGACGCCAAGGTTGCGGCGCTGGGTTTGCGCGTGCGACGCGGCTGTTCGTTCCACGGACTCGCGTTCAATATCGCGATGGATCTGGAGCCGTTTCATCGCATCAATCCCTGCGGTTATCAGGGTCTTGCGGTCACCCAGGTGCTAGACTTGGGCGGGCCGGGATCGCTGGCCGAGGTCGAGGCGGTCCTGGTCGGCGAGTTGGCCCGTCAGTTCGGGCTGAGTCCCCGCGATTCCGAGCCGCACATCCCCCACCTTCCTGTCGGCGACGCCGAGCGCGTGGCCCAATCCGCATGATCGACACCAAAACCATCCCCCTTTCGGTCGTCAGCAGCGACCCACTCGCCCCCTCGCATCCCGACAAGCAGCTTGGCGAAGACAAGATCGCACGCAATCGCGCCGCGTTCGCCGAAGCGCCGACCTTGCGCAAGCCGTCGTGGATCCGCGTGCGCATCCCGCCGGGCAACGCGGTCGCGAAGCTCAAGGCGAAACTGCGCGAAAACCGCCTCGTCACGGTTTGCGAGGAAGCGTCCTGCCCGAACATCCACGAATGTTTCGGCAAGGGCACCGCCACATTCGTGATCCTCGGCGAGGTATGCACGCGCCGGTGTTCGTTCTGCGATGTCGCGCACGGCCGGCCGAACGCGCCCGATCCGCTCGAACCTGCACATCTGGCCGGCACGATTCGCGACATGGCGCTGAAATACGTCGTGATAACCTCGGTGGATCGTGACGACCTGCGCGACGGCGGTGCCAGCCATTTCGCCGCCTGCATCAAGGCCGTGCGCTTCGAGAACCCGAACATCCGCATCGAGATCCTGACCCCGGATTTCCGTGGCAAGGGCCGCATGGAACGCGCGCTGGAAATCCTCGCCGCCGATCCGCCGGACGTGTTCAACCACAACCTGGAGACGCCGCGCGCGCTGTATCGCGACGTGCGTCCGGGCGCGGACTACGACTGGTCGCTGGACCTGCTCAAGCGCTTCAAGGCGCAGCACCCGAGCGTGCCGA
>JBDSBK010000440.1:0-12437 GCA_039921645.1 Dokdonella sp. | reverse complement strand
ACGCGCCAGTCGCGTCGGCCGCCCCATGTCCGCCACGGGCGTCGCCACAGCAGCAGGATCAGCGCGCTGAAACCAAGCCGGTAGGCCGTGGCGCCGAGCGCGCCCACCTGCGGAAACAGGTGCTTGGCCAGCGACGCGCCGCATTGGTACGAGACCATGCTGATCAGCAGCATGCCAATCGCGAATGCGACCGGACCCATCGTTGAGCGTGATGACATGGAGGAGGCTCTCTGAGTCGGCAGACCAGGGCGCTGGTCGACGGCGAAGTGCAGGAGCCATGGTGACACGTCGACGCGATCGAGTGCCTCAACCATTCACAGGACTTTCATTTTTCGGATGTCGATCTGTGCGACTGTCATTCGTCGATTGAAGCAAGCGGCATTCGCCACTCTCAAGCAGGAGCATTCGCATGGTCAGCAAGAATACGATTTGTCTTTGGTACAACGGCACCGCGCTCGACGCCGCGACGTTCTACGCGAAGACGTTTCCGGATAGCGCCGTCGCCGCCGTCCATCGTGCTCCGGGCGATTATCCCGCGGGCAAGCAGGGCGACGTATTGACCGTCGAATTCACGGTCATGGGCATACCGTGCCTGGGCTTGAACGGCGGTCCTGGGTTCGAGCACGACGAGGCGTTCTCGTTCCAGGTCGCCACCGACGACCAGGCCGAAACCGATCGCCTGTGGAACGCGATCATCGACAACGGCGGCAAGGCCAGCGAGTGCGGATGGTGCAAGGACAAGTGGGGTCTGTCGTGGCAGATCACGCCGCGCGCGCTGACGGCCGCGATCATCGACCCGGACCCCAAAGCCGCCAAGCGCGCGTTCGACGCGATGATGACGATGTCGAAGATCGATATCGCCGCGATCGAAGCCGCCCGGCGCGGCTGACATTGCGACGGCTTGCCTTCGAGACAACGCTGGAGGCCAGAGTGGACCCTTTCAAAGGTGCACCCTGCCTCCTGCCCTGTTTTCCGCGATGCCAATCAAGCGACGCGTGACGGCGTCGCAATGAACGGGAGCTTTCCAATGACCCCCACCATCACCGCATTTGAACGGTCGCCGGATCGCGGCAAGGGACTCGCACGCGACATGCGCGTGCGTTGGGCGCTTGAAGAAGTGGGCCAGGCTTACGAGGTTCGTCTCGTTTCGTTCGCTGCGATGAAGGAACCCGCGCATCGCGCGCTGCATCCTTTCGGGCAGATTCCCACCTACGAAGAAGGCGATCTCGCGTTGTTCGAGTCGGGCGCCATCGTGTTCCACATCGCGGAGCATCATGCAGGCCTGCTGCCGGACGATGCGAACGCACGAGCACGCGCAATCGCATGGATGTTTGCCGCGCTCAACACGGTAGAGCCACCCATTCTCGATCTCCAGACGGCCAAATTCGTTGAGGGCGACAAGCCCTGGTCCGAGCAGCGCATGCCGCTCGTCAAGGATCGCATCCGTGACCGCTTGGCCGACCTCTCCACTCGCCTGGGCGACGCAGACTGGCTCGATGGTGCGTTCAGCGCGGGCGACCTCATGATGGTCGGCGTGCTGCTGAGATTGAAATCGTCGGGCCTGCTGGATGAGTATCCAAACCTCGCCGCCTATGTCGCGCGCGGCGAAGCGCGGCCCGCATTCAAGCGCGCTTTCGCTGATCAGTTGGCGGTGTTCACGGGCAAGCCTGCGACCGCCCGTTAGCGCAAACGGGAAGGGCGCGCCGAAAAGCAGCGCTCCTTCGAGCGCGCTTTCGACGCGCACCGCTGGCATCGACGTCGGCGCGGCGGTGTTACTTCTGCGCTTTCAGAATCTTCTCGATGTCCTCGAGGGGCGAATTCGTCAACGTCTTTGCCAACTCGCCGCAGATCCGCTTGTTCGTCTCGGCATGCAGTTGCGGTCGGATTTCGCCGAGCGTTTTCGGATCGGCGACCAGGAACAGATGTTCAAATTCCTGTTTCAATGCGGCCGCATTCAGCCGCTCCGCCAATTGCTTGGCGAACGTGGCTTCATCGGTCTGTTCCGGGCTTGATTCGGGCGGACGCTCGCCCGACGGTCCCTGGCCCTGTTGGTCGACCGTGTCGGGTTTGATCAGATCGTCCTGTTTCAGCTGCAATGCGTCTTGCTTGCCCACGTTGTGGAACAAACGAGCGTGGGTGCCATCGGCAACCACGATCCAGGCGCCGCTTGGAATCTTGTGCATGGTCTCTCCTTGGATCCATCGGGACGCAACAAGGCGTCGCGTCCAACTCTCCACGCCTGTCGAGTACGACAGGCTGCGAGCGCCATCTTCCACGCCCGCGCGTGAACGGGAGCACATTGTTCGTGTACACCCGCATCGCCGGTCATTGCGCTGGCGTACGGTGGAGCGCTCGGTCACCGCGGCACTTTGGGCGCAGGATGAAAACCTTGCGGTCGTTGGTGTCCCGACTGACGCGGCCAGCTCCGGTCGCAAGACGCGGAGCGGAATCAGCGCTGCGCGCGTCTGAGTCGTGCCGACGGATTCAGTCGAGCCCGTTGGCGAAGATCACGTCATTCAAATAGTCGTGGCACGCCGAGAATTCCGAGGTGTTGCCGGCGGCGTCTGTCGCGGTCGCCGTGATCACGGGTGTCGCCGACAGCATTTGCGGGGAAGGCAAGCTAAATGAAGCGCTGAAGTTGCGCGTTCCCTGATCGCCGCTGGTCGCTGAAGGCACCGTGATCGATACGCTGCGCAACCAGCGCGCACCTTCGCCGTATCCCGATCCGTCGCAGATCGAACTGGAATAGAAGTCGATCGTGTAGGCCCCGGGCAACGCGGTCAACGATCCGGAGAAGGTTCCACCGTGCAGGGAGCCGATCGCATTGGTGAGCACCGGGAAATTCTGCCCGCGGTTGGCGTAGTCGGCGCCTGGCTGGTTGCCGTCGTCGTCGTTCGCGGTCACGCCGCCACCGGCGAGGTCGATACCGTAGGAGCCGTTGAGGAAGATGCTGTTCTTGCGGATCGTGTTGCCCTGTCCGCTGATCACCCGCACGCCGGTGCCGCTGTTGTGCGCGATCGAGTTGGTGCGGATCGTGTTGTCGTGGCTGTCGACGTCCAGCCGCACGCCCATGCTGGCATTGGCCAGCGCGACACCGTCGTCGGACACGCCGATGAAGTTGTCCTCGACTACGTTGTTGTGCGCGAGGGCTCCATAAATGTTGATGCCGTCGAAGCCGCTGTAGCCGATGACATTGCCGCTGATCGTGTTGCCGTTGCCATAGACGTGAATGCCTTGGAACGCGTTGCCGCGATTGGTGAAAGCGCCGCCGGCCCAGCCCACGCCGATGTAGTTGTTGATGATCGAATTGGCATGCGTGTTCGCGTTGATGTCGGTGCCGATGCGGATGCCGTCGGTGAGCGCCTCGCCGATGATGTTGCGGCTCGCCGGATCGGTGCCGCCGATGTTGGTGTTGCTGACGCCAGGACCGAAGAACACGCCGAAGTTGGACGGTTGCAGATTGAAGCCGCTGATCGCGCCGCCGATGCGCGAGCCCTGCAGCGAATGGCCCTTGCTGCCGCTGAAGTTGACCGCGGCATCGGTGAATCCGCTGAAGGCGAGACTGTCGATCACCAGCTGTGCGCTCGCAGGTGCGCCCGGCGCGACAAGGAGGCCTTCAGCGATGGCATGCGGGCCACCATCGAGCACGATGCACACCACGGAATCATCGCCGTGTTCGAGGTCGTTGAGCGACGCACCCGGTTGCGTATAGCCATTGATGATGACGCCACTGGTGATCGCCGGCAGCGGCGTCGACAGCGTGATCACGTGCGGACCGCAGCCGCTGCCGATGTTGAACGCGATGATGCCTGCGCCATTGGCGTTCGCGCTGAGGAGCGCGGCACGCAATGATCCGATTCCAGAATCATTGTTGTTCGTGACCGTGAGCGCCAGGCTGTTGTCGATCGCGGACTCGTAGACGCCGCGATCCACCCGGCTGCCGATTACGCGCGCTCCACCGTCAAGATCGGTCCCCGGCAGATTCGAGCCGGCATAGTCGCCGGAATTGATCACTGGCGACGGCGGTGATTCGATCGGGTGATAGCCCGAATCGAGTTTCGGATCACCGGTTTGCATGCCCACCGGCGTGAAATTCGGTGTCGGGTACTGGTGTGAACCGATGACGTTGTCGACCAACTCGAGATACGGGTGGTCGGCACGCAGGTCGTAGTTGCCGTTGCCCCAGAGGATGTTGTTGTGCGCGAGCAGAACCGAACTGCCGCCATTTTCCCCGTCGGGGTTGTTCGCGAGGCGGATGCCTGCGGCGTTTCCAATGACGGTGTCGTTGATCAGCCAGATCGTCGGCAAGCCTTCGTACGTGGAGATGTCGATGGCAGGATCGTTGCTGTCCGAGGCATTGCCGACGACCAGCGTGTCGATGATCTTGATGTCGCCGGCGCGGTCGGCGTCCTGTCGCCAGCTGATGAGCAAGGGCGACCAGAAATGGGTATTGCCGCCGCGAATGACGCATCGATAGATCAGGATCGTCGTATCCGGCTCGACGACGTACTGGTTGTAGTCGGCATACATTGCAAAGCCGTGTTCAAGCTGGAGTGTCAGTCCCTCCAGCGTGAAGCTGCCGACGACACTGATTTCAGCTCCTTCGACGATCTGCGTCTCGGTCAATATGGTGTTGCCGCCATCGACCTGCCGCGCGGCACAGCCGGGGAAGTACCCCCCACGCAGACTCGTGCCCGGCTGCATGTAATTATTGTTGCGGTAGTACCAGAGCGTATTTTCGATGTTGTAGGAACCCTGCACGATCTTGATCGTCTCGGGCGTATAGCGGACTTCGCTCATCGCCTGTTCCAGTTGCGTCTGCGTCGACACGCAGACGTCCGGGACCGCCTGCGCGGCCGACGCTGCCAGGGCGAACATCAGCATAAGACCGTAGCGTGCGAGGCACGATCTGCGAGCCCTGTCGATCCATGCCTTCATTGTCGTCTCCCGAATCCAGGGCGGTCGTGCCCGTTCCAGGAAGAAGTACGACAGTCGGGACGAAAAGCGGGCGACTTTCCCTGTTCGTCGCTGATCACCACCGGCCGCGGTTGCGCTCGAGGCCTAGCCATCGACCACATGCGATCTAGAGAAAAGGGTCACCACCGATTGACGGCGCGGCCAGTTGTTCCCGCCCGAAAAATGTCAGAACCATGCCAGCAGCGAGCCATGTGGGACGCCTACCTTGCACGTCCGACAAAATGGAGTTGCGCATGCGCTTGCTGACAACAATGCTTCTCGTGTCCAGTTTGATTGTGCAGGATGCGCATGCGCAGATGCCGCAGTCGGAGCGGGTCAACATCGCAAAGAATCCCTCGTGGACGGCTGCGCAAAACCCCCTTCGCATCTTCGGCAATACCTGGTACGTCGGCCCCCGTGGCCTCACCGTCGTGCTCATTACCGCGAGCACCGGCGATGTCCTGATCGATGGCGGAGTGCCGGGGGACGCCGCACTGATCGAAGCGAATGTCCGCGCTCTCGGCATCGATCTGCGCGACATCAAATGGATTCTCAATTCGCATGCTCATTCCGACCATGCCGGTGGCATCGCGCGCCTCGCTCGCGACACGGACGCGCAGGTGATCGCAACTGCCGCAGATACCCCGTTGCTGGAACGCGGCGGTCGCGCCGACCCGCAATACGGCGACACTTTTCCGTTCCAGCCAGTGCATGTGTCGCGCACGGTTGCCGATGGCGAGCGTCTGCACCTGGGCGATCTGGAGCTGACCGCGCACTCGACGCCAGGGCATACCCAAGGCAACACGACGTGGACATGGACATCCTGCGAACGCAAACGTTGCCTGCAGATGGTCGATATCGGCAGCCTGTCAGCACCTGGCTACCAACTGATCGGCAACCGGAAATACCCGGCTGTCGCCAGGGATTTCGAGGTCAGCTTCGGGGTGGTCGCGGCATTGCCCTGCGACATCGCGCTCCATCCGCATCCGGAAGCGGTGGATTTCTGGGGCCGTGTGGCCAAACGCGAACGCGGCGACGCGGACGCACTGATCAATCCCTCAGGATGCAGCGCATACGCGAACGCTGCGCGCACGAGCTTGGAGACACAACTGAAGAAGGAGCAAGCGGATGCTGCTTCGTCGAAGTAGGGGTCTATCCGGAACACCGCGGTTTTCCCGGGACATGCAATCCGCGATCAATTGCCATCGAAGCCATCGTTGAAGATGGTTTCCGCGTAGGCGCCAAGGTCGCCTTTGCCGCTCATGGGAAAGGGATTGCCGTCCAGATCGTTGTTGAGACCGAGGACATCGAACTTGACGCCGATCAAGGGTGAATTTCCTGCCAGGTGAAAATCGCCGCCGGCGGCATCGAAGAAATGCGGAGCCACCGACAGGGCGTCGGTATTGCTGGCAGGCAGGCTTCCCGCCAACGTGCCGTAGTCGTTCGCTTTGAGATACACGTTGTTGCCGATCAGGTACAGGCCAGTGTTGTCGTTGTTCCACAAAATGTTGTCGGAGAGGTACGTGAGTTGCGCGCCTGTGCTGCCGCAGCCGAGACCGCCGACGGCGCCCGATTGCGACGTCGTGTTTCCGTAGACGACGTTGTGCGTGATATTCGTTTGCTGGTTGGTCGTCGTGCTGCCATTGGCGAACACGATACCGGCGCCGTAACCGTTGTCGGCGCTGTTGCCGACAATCAGGTTGGTGCTCAACAGAAGTTGATCCGCCTTGTCCGCATACAAAGCCACACCACCGCCTACCGCGGTGGTGTGATTGTTGCGGATGCGATTGAGGCCAACGAAGACGACGGCATCATATCCAGCCTGAATATTGTTGACCGCCAAGCCACCGCCGTCCGTGCTGGACTCGCCGTTCTGGATGGTAACGAGCTGCACGCTCACTTCACCGTGCATGCTCAGCATTCTCAGAACCTGCGTGGCGTTGTTGCCATCCAGGATGGCGTGTTCGGGCGAATGGGAATACGAACTGCAATCTGTGCCGTAGGCGCCGCCGCGGATCGAGATCGATCCGGTGCTCGCGGTCGAGCTGTAGTGGAACGGGCCGTTTCCGGTGGCGGCGCCTGTCTTGAACGTGCCCTCGCCGAGGTAAATGGTATTGACCTCGCCACTATGTGTGCCGCCATCGGAGGACTGGGTCAATGCGTTTTGCAGTGCGGCGGCCGTGGAGACGCACAGGAAGTTGTGCGCTTGCGCGTAGCTGCCCGCGAAGAACACGGCGCAGCCCAGCACGCACGCGCGCAGCCGGATGGAAAGCAGCGGGTCTTTCTTGCAGATGAGGCTCATATCGATCTCCAACGGATGACCACGGTCAGAGAGAACGACGTCTACGCGGGAAAGCGGGTGCGATCGGTGCTCGATTTCCCGTCGCCATTGACGAAAGGGTTTCTTGGTACGAACCGGGCCAGGTCCATTCCCTGGAAAAGAAAACTGCCCGAGCGTTCACGCGCCCTGCTACGCCCGGGATTCAGTGTGCTGCGCCGGGGCGCAATGTCCCTCGCGACCTGTGATTCACGCTGTCCGGCTCAATGAGCGGGCAGCCTTCGTCCGACGCGGCGAGCCGCAGATCCGCCCTACGATCCTTTCTTGGCGGCCTTGCATAGCCGTTCGAGGAATCGGCTGCCATCCTTCGCCGCGCGTTCATCGGTGGGCGCGAACTCGGTGATCGTCAGGCCGACCAGACCGGCAGCCGCAGCGCTGCGCACCAACGCGAGGCCGGCCTCCAACGACAGCCTGCCATCGGGATAGGCAACGTGTGGAAAGCCGGCAGGATCGAGTGCGTCCAGATCGAAATGAACGTGGATGGGCCCGGAAAATTCCTCTCCGCCCATGCGCGACCCGGGTTCCAGCCATGCCAGTTCATGAGACTTCTGGAACGCCCAATCGCCGTCATCTCCCACGTGCGCCGAGACATAGCGGAATTGCGCCGGTGCCAGCGGTGTCGACAGCAACGCCTGCAGTTCGACCGGCGCTGATCCCATGATCGCGGCCACCGGCATGCCGTGAAAATTACCGCTCGGCGTCGTGTCCACCGTGTTCGCATCGAGATGCGCGTCCACCCAGATGACGGTGAGATCCGGATATCGTCGATGCAGGTAATCGATGACGGCGATGTCGCAGGCGCAATCCCCACCCGCCGTCAGGATGCGTCGCGGCTGCCGCGCATCGAGGATCGCCTGCGCCGAACGGAATTGCTCGGTGATCGCTGTCCAGCGGTTGATGCCGCCGCTGGCATCGCCCTCGCCCGCTTCCGCGACATGCACGAGTGGTCCGAAGTTGCGACAGACATCGGCCGCAGCCATCGCGCCGCGGCGCAGGTTTTGCGGACGGCCCGAACCCTGCCACTGCGGGTAGGACAGCACCAGGTCGAATGAATCATCGGTTGCGTGCACGTTTCACCCCTGGAAGATTCGGATCAGAAGCATCGCGACCGACGCCGTCCCATCACCAACTGTGACATTGAATGGAGCAGGCCAACAGCCATGAGGTGAAACCGACCCAGCCCTGCTCTCTACGGGCAAACAAACTTCACGCTTGTAGGCGCGCCAATCTGAGCACGGTTTGCGGATGGCTCTTGTCGGGGACAGCCCGAGGCATTCGCGGCAGACTGCGTGCATTCGTCCTCGATACGGCGCTCGTCGGAAACAGACAGGGAATAAGGCAACGAGGGCCAATCAGGCCCACACCTTTTCACTGGCCCGGGGCAACGCCTTTCAACGTGGGATACAGTGGCCGGCGTACGCGGGGAGAAAAAAGCGATGAAGCCCATGATCGAACCGTGCAAGCGTTCCCTTGCCTGGCGCTGCCTGCTGGCGCTGATCGCACTGCTGTTTGCGCCATCACTGCTCGCGCAAAGCGCCGCGGACGGTTTCAACCCGGATGTCGATGGCACGATCCGTGCGATTGCGCGACAGGCCGATGGCAAGCTGCTGATCGGCGGCGACTTCAGCATGGTCGGCGGCGTCATGCGCAATCACCTGGCGCGCCTGAACATCGACGGCAGCCGAGACGCTTCCTTCAATCCCAACGTCGACGGCAGCGTGCGCTCGATCGTCGTGCAGGCCAATGGCCGCATCCTGATCGGTGGCTCGTTCACCCAGGTAGGCGCCAACCCGATCAACTATCTCGCGCGACTGACCACGTTTGGCACGCTGGAAACCGGCTACACACCCAACCCGAGCGGCGCAGTGTATGCACTGGCGCTGCAGTCCGATGGCGCGCTGATCGTTGGCGGAAATTTTGCGCAAGTCGGTGCGGAGTCGCGCAACAACATCGCCCGCATCAGCAGCGTCGGTGCGGTCGACGTCTCGTTCAATCCGAACGCCAACGACATCGTGCGCGCCATCGCCATCCACGCCGACGACAGCATGGTCATCGGCGGCACGTTCACCCAGGTCGGCACGCAACCGCATTCGCACGTCGCGCGCCTGACCGCGAGCGGCGCCGTCGACGCCGCCTTCAGCACCGCGGCCAACGGCGCTGTGTTCGCTGCACTGGCGCAGATCGACGGTCGTACGGTAATCGGCGGCGCTTTCACCACGATCGACACGCTGCCGCGCAACCGTGTCGCACGTCTGGACAGCCGCGGAAATCCCGACGGTTTCGATCCCGATGCGAGCGGAACGGTGGAAGCCCTGGCGCAGCAAACGGACGGACGCTTGCTGCTCGGCGGCTTGTTCACGACGGTGAGCACCGGAGCGCACGCTTACGTCGTACGCGTCAGCACGAGCGGAGTCGTGGACTTCAATTTCGATGCGAACGCAGACGGCGGCGTGTATGCGTTGGCGGTGCAGGCCGACGAATCGATCGCGCTCGGCGGCTCGTTCTCGCACGTCATCGGCGTGTTGCGAAACAGCATGGCGCGACTGCATGCAGACGGCAGCCTGGATCGCAATTCGAGCCCGTCCGCGGATGCCAGCGTGCGTGCTCTGGCCGTGCAGGCCAATGGCAAGATCCTCATTGGTGGCACCTTCGCGGCCGTCAGTGGACAGCCACGCAACCGCATTGCGCGCCTCAATCGTGACGGCACGCTCGACATCGCCTTCAATCCAAACGGCCTGAATTTCGTCCGCGTCAATGCCATCCTCGTGCTCGCCGACGGAAAGCTGCTGGTCGGCGGATACGGCATCGAACTCGGCGGCACGCCGCTTCCGCCGCTGGTACGCCTCAACAGCAACGGCAGCTGGGACAGCACCTATGCCGCGGAAATCGACCCCGATACCGGGATCAACCACGATAGCGGGACCTCGATCAGCAGCCTGGTGCAGCAGCCGGATGGCAAGATCCTCGTTGGCGGGACGTACACCTTTCCACCCCCTGCCCCGCTTGCGAATAGCGTATTGCTGCGCCTGACCGCCGGCGGTGACCTCGATCCAGCCGGGTGCAACGCGGGCGGATTCGGCAGTGGCCTCGGCATCGCACTGGCAGCCGATGGAAAGTTCATCGTCTCGCGTGGCAATCAAGGCGGCTTTCAACGCTACAACCCCGATTGCAGCATCGATTCGAGTTTCAATCCGAACGTCGATTTCAGCGTCCTCGCCATGACGTATCAGAAAGACGGCAAGCTGCTTCTCGGCGGGGACTTCACCTCGGTGGGCGGGCAACCGCGCCAGCGCATCGCGCGACTGAACGCCAACGACACCCTTGATAGCTACGCGCCGGCAGTGGCGGATGGCCTGGTAAGCGCGATGCTGATGCAGCCGGACGGAAAGCTGGTGATTGCCGGCGACTTCACGACCGTCAGCTCGCAGCCGCGCAAGGGCGTCGCGCGACTCAACGCCAGTGGCACACTGGATATCGCCTTCAGCGCCGATGCGGATGGGCCGGTCTCTGCGCTGGCCGCGCAGAGCGACGGCAAGCTGGTGCTCGGTGGCTCGTTCAATACCGTGGGCGGTCTGAGCGGACAGAACGTCGCACGCGTCAGCGCGACCAGCGCCGCGCTGCAGGCGCTGACCCTCAGCACGGATGGCAACACGGTGACGTGGTCGCGCAGCGGCACCGGCAGCGAACTCACGCAGCCACCGCAGCTGCTCGTGTCTGCGAACAACAGCGCCTACACGAACGTCGGCACGATGCAGCCTTCCGGGCTCGACTGGGCCTATGCGGGTCTCATCAGCAACTTCGGCCTCATCGCTCCCTCCGGCGGTATCTACTATGTGCGTGTGCGCGGACAGGTTCGCAGCGGCGACTTCAACGGCTCCGCCGGCGTCATCGAAATGACGCAGCAGTTTTTCAGCGACGCGCTCTTCGCCGACGGCTTCGAGTGAGCGCCTGCACAGTGACTGCCTTGGCCGCGCCGCTGTGCACAGCATCCGATCGCATGATGTTTCGGTCGCTCGCAAGATTTGCTTCTGGAAACGCCGCGCATGGGCCTCGCGCCTGAAGCCGCCGCCATACGGCCCGACATCGAACGGGAGCACGCTCATTCGCCAACGGCCCGACCTTTTCCACTTTTATTTTCTTGTTTTTCGCAGCCGGTGTGCCAGCATGGACGCCGACCAAAGCAAGCGCCAATTCCGTTCCATCACATTCGCGCCGATACCGGAGCTTCGTCGATGAGCTTTCGCAGAGACATTGGCCATGCGCGCCATCCCTTGTTCTTCGCCATTGCGCTTGCTTGTGGAGCAGGCAGCGCGTCCGCTGCCACGGTAACAGTCGGCAGCGCGGACGACAGCGCCATCTCGACCGCCTGCAATTTGCGCAATGCCATCGCATCGATCAACGCCGGTGGCCCAAACACGAGCTGCTTGTCGTCGATCAGCGGCACGTTCGGCAGCAACGACACGATCGTCTTCGCGCCAGCCCTGGTTGGCAGCACGATAACGCTGGCCCAGGGCGAACTTGCGGTGACTGCAGCGACGGTTGTCGCCGGCAGCGGCCAGACCCTCCAGGGCGACCCCGCGGGTGGTCGCCTGATCCACGCGACCGCGACGTTGAGTCTGGACCGTCTCACCCTGAGTGGAGGCACGACGTCCGACAGTGGCGGCGCCCTCTACGCATCGGGCACCGGTATCAGCGTGGAGATCTCCAACACCACGGTGTCCGGAAATCACGCGGACGGACACGGCGGCGGCATCCGGGTTCTGACGAGCGGCGGCACCTTCATCCTGTCCAATTCCACGATCACGGCCAACACGTCGAACAGTGAAGGCGGCGGCCTGGATATCGGAAACGTGCACGCGACCATTTCCGATTCGACCATCGCCGGCAACATCGCCACCTGCGCAGGCGACGTCTACTGCACCGGCGGAATCTATGTCGCTGCCGCCCGCGTCGACTTCACGCATTCGACGATTTCCGGCAATTCCGCAACGTGTGCCGGGAATTCCTGCTTCACGATCGGTGCCCTGTATGCCTGGGTCAGCTCGGTGAGCTTCGTCGATTCCACGATCACCGGCAACAGCGCGACGGCGGCCGACAATGTCGTCGGCGGCCTGTGGGAAAGTCACTCGACCAACGCGATCAA
>JBDSBK010000439.1:0-4245 GCA_039921645.1 Dokdonella sp. | reverse complement strand
ATGGAAGGACTGCAATGCCCTCACCGCCGCATATCGCGGAATCAGCCCTCGCCGCCGACGTGCGTGCGAGCATCGAATTGCTCGAGGCGGTCGCGGCCGATCGCAGCGTGCTCGATCGACTGTCGGCCGAGGATCGCGAACGCCTGCATCAGGCGGTGGCGCGGGTCTATCACCCGGACCCGGTGCTGCGACGTCAAAAACTCAAGGCGGCCGAACGCAAACGCAATGCCGCGCAAATCGAGCGCGAAGAGGCGCTGTTGCACGAGACCGGCATTCGCGAACTGCGCCGCCGTCCGGTGTTCACGACACCGAATGTCTTTCCACCCGAGGGTTTCGTTGCCGACGACAGCGAGGACAACGAGCCCGAACGGCGCGAGTCGGTCGAGCTGCAGCACTGCTACGTGTGCAAGCAGAAATACTCGCTGATCCATCATTTCTACGATCAGCTTTGTCCCGCGTGCGCCGAATTCAATTTCAGCAAGCGCACCGAAACCACGGACTTGCGCGGGCGCGTCGCGTTGCTGACCGGTGGCCGCGTCAAGATCGGATATCAGGCCGGCCTCAAGTTGCTGCGTGCGGGCGCGAGCCTGATCGTGACGACGCGGTTTCCGCGCGACTCGGCTGCGCGCTACGCGGAAGAGCCCGATTTTGCGGAATGGGAAGATCGCCTTGAAATTTTCGGGCTCGATCTGCGCCATACGCCAAGTGTCGAAGCGTTCTGCCACGAACTGGTCGCGACGCGCAGCCGCCTCGATTTCATCATCAACAACGCATGCCAGACCGTGCGCCGACCACCCGAGTTCTACGCGCACATGATGGAAGGCGAGACGGCAGCAGCACACGACGTGCCGCAGCATCTGCGCAAGCTGCTCGGGCGCTACGAGGGTCTTCGCCGCTACGACATGCTGCCCGACGCCGGCGCTGTGTCATCGATGGCAACAGCCCGCGATCCGGACGGCGTGCCGGGCATCACGCGTGCTGCGCAACTGTCGCAGGTACCGCTGCTTGCCGAGGAATTTGCCGGACAGCAACACCTGTTTCCGCAAGGCAAACTCGATCAGGACCTGCAGCAGGTCGATCTGCGCGAACGCAATTCGTGGCGCCTGCTGATGGCCGACGTGCCTTCGGTCGAGTTGCTCGAGGTGCAGCTCGTCAACGCGATCGCGCCTTTCATCATCAACGCGCGACTGAAACCGCTCATGCTGCGCACGCCCGAACGCGACAAGCACATCGTCAATGTGTCTGCCGTCGAGGGCCAGTTCTATCGCAACTTCAAGACGACGCGGCACCCGCATACGAACATGGCGAAGGCGGCATTGAACATGATGACGCGGACGTCGGCGACCGACTATCAGGGCGACGGCATCCACATGAATGCGGTCGATACCGGCTGGGTCACCGACGAGGATCCGGCGGAGCATGCTGCACGCAAGGTCATCGAGGAACGCTTTCATCCGCCGCTGGACATCGTGGATGGCGCAGCGCGCATCGTCGACCCGATCATCAGTGGTTTCATCACGGGCGAGCATGTCTGGGGAAAATTCCTCAAGGACTATCGACCGACGGATTGGTGACGCGCACGGGTTGCACGTGCCATTGATGCAACCGCATCCCGTTCCTGCATCGGTGCGGTCTGAGTGCTCGGCTCTGGCAAGGCAATGGGCTTTCCCGAACTGCGCGAGGAGGAACAGCCCGTGACGACGTGCACGAATTGCGGGGCCACGCTCGCGGGCGAGTACTGCCAGGCCTGCGGGCAGAAGCGCTTTGTCGAACGCGATCGCCGCTTCGGCCACCTGCTGCATCAGTTCTTGGCGAGCGCAACCGATCTCGACGGTCGCGTCTGGCGCAGCCTGCGTGCACTGTTGTTTCAGCCCGGGCTGCTGTCGCGTGAATACATCGTGGGTCGACGGGCACGCTGGGTTGCACCGATCACATTGTTCCTCGCGGTCAACGTCGTGTACTTCCTCGCGCCGCTGCACGGAGGCGACCTCGCCTTGCAGTTCAACCAGCAGATGCCTGGTCGCATCAGGGCACTTGCAGCCGATCCGGAAACCAGACTCAGCGAGGAGCAGCTCGGCGGAACCGGCCAGGCGCATACGCCGTTCACGCAGCATTGGGTCGAGGCGCGCGTGAACGCGCGTGATGCGACAGCACGCGAAGCCTCGCATGACGCGCACGGTTACACCTATCGCGACTATCGCATCGCCTACGATGCAAAAGCCGACGACGTCAGCAAGGCGCTGATCCTGTTGCATGTGCCATTCGCGGCGCTGGCGCTGATGGTCCTGTTCGCGGGGCAGGGGCGTTACTTCGCGGAACATTTCGTCGTCGCGCTGCATTTCTTCGCGTTCACGCTGCTTGCGTTGCCGCTTGCCGTGCAGACCTATGCGCTGATGAAATTCGCGTTGCCTGCTGCGTGGGTGCCACCTGATTCGGCGCTCGACTGGTTCATGCGCATCCTGCTTCCTGCGTATGCGGCGATTGCGTTGCGGCGCACCTATGCCTTGGGCTGGATTCGATCGATCGCGTCGGCGATGGGCATGTTGCTCGCGGTTGTTTTCGTCAATCTGTACGTCTACCGGGCGGTCGAATTCCTCGTCACGTTCGCGCTCACCTGACCTTGCTCGCGCGGTCGAACCGATGCTGTCTGCGCGATGCGGTTCGCCCACGTTCAGTTCGAAAAGCGGATGTTGGCGACTGATTCGTCCCATCAGGAGCGCGCCAATGTCAGCAGAAACAAGCAAATCCGTCGCCGATCATGTCGCCGATTCGCTGAGCCAGCTCAAGGAGATGCGTCATTACTCCAAGACCAACGTCGAGCACCTGACCTCGATGTGGATGTTGTTCGACGGCGATTTGTCTGGTTTGAAGAAGATCGACAAGATCGACGATCTGATGAGCCGACAAGGCCAGTTGCACGATGCGCTTGAGGCGGTCGTCGCTGATCTCGAAGAAGTGCTTCAGGGCATGAAGGAAGAGGCCGCGCAGCAGGTAGCCCCCTAGTCAGCCGCCGGTCGAGCGGCATCCCAACGCAAATGCAGTCACGATGGCTACGGTTTATAGTGGCTGCCGTCGCTGGATGTCTTGGGGGAAGGCGTCATGGGAACCTCACGCTACAGTTGCGTCGCTGCGGCGTTCGCTGCATTTGTTCTCGGCGCGATGCCGCTCGCCGCAAAAGCCGACACCGTCATCTTCCAGGACGGCTTCGAGTTTGGTTTTCAGGTGCTGACTCCCGAGATCACGATCGCCCCGGGACAACAGACGGTCTACTGCTACTTCTTTCACGCTCCCAATGCCAGCGCCTTGGGAATTCGTCGATGGACGTCCACTATCGGCGCGGGCATGCATCACGTGATTCTCTACGCGAGCTACACCGGCGGCTGGATTCCAAGCGATGTTGAGCCGCCCGGAACTTTGACTGCAAGCCCGTGCAGTTCCAGCGGCGGCGCAGGCGACTTGGCTGGATGGATTTACGCCGCGCACGATCACGTGCAGGAGCTCGTCGTACCTGATGACGACGGGATGGGTATACCGCTCGCTGCCACGATACTGGCAGGCCAGCCGCTGTTCCTTGAGATGTATGTCCTCAACACGACTGGCTTTCCTGTCACGACATCTGCGCTGCTCAAAGCCGAGGCGCTTGCCCCACAAACTCCGTTCACGAATACCGCCACCTACCTCACACGCAAAACAAACATGTCGCTGGGCATGGGTGTTGTGTCGGTACAAGACACGTGCGCAACGCCGGCTGGCGCAAAGTTCTGGTGGCTATCGACGCGCACGCATCACTTTGCACAGATGTCGAAAATAACGAATGCGTTGGCGGACGTGGTGGTGAGCGCGGACTGGGAGCATCCTGCTGCTGCGACGTTTGCCGCGCCAAACTTCCTTCAGTTCGGGCCAGGCGGCCTCACGTACGAATGCACCTACGACAACAACAGCGGCCATCCGCTCCACGATGGTGACAACGAATCGTCGGACGAGAATTGCATTGGCATCGGTTATTTTTTCCCGGCCGCACATCCGGCCCTCTGCGTGAATAACCTCGGTCCGCTTTGACGGCATTGCCGGCGATGCGATTCAGGTACTCCCCGCGCCGCGAACCGGACTAGTCCTCTTCGCGGAAGTGGAGCTCCCGGCCTGTTTGCGTGCACACCATTCTTCGAGCGTCACGACCGGTGACCTATCGATTCGGAGAATGCCATGCGTCAGATCCCGTTTGCGATCCTGATTGCGCTGGGCTGC
>JBDSBK010000438.1:0-8483 GCA_039921645.1 Dokdonella sp. | reverse complement strand
CACGCCAGTTGTGGTGGAAGAACGATGCCTCGATCCGCACGATGGAACAGCTGCCCGAATACGCCGATCTCGGTTACGGCGAATACGGCGGCGAAGTCATTGCGCGCGAAGGCGGACTCACGTTCGGCATCGATCCGGTCGGCGGCCAGAAGACCGGTTGGTTCTACGACCAGCGCGAGAATCGCGATCAGCTTGCGCGCTTCGTCAAGGGCAAGCGCGTGCTCGACATGTTCAGCTATCTCGGCGGCTGGGGCTTGCGCGCGGCGGCGTACGGCGCGAGTGAAGTCGTCTGCGTGGACGCGTCGGCGGCCGCAGTCGAATCGATTGCGCACAACGCGGAGCGCAACGGCCTTGCCGATCGCGTGACGGCGGTTCGCGCCGATGCCTTCGATCATCTCAAGGCGTTGCGCGAGGCGCGTGAACACTACGACGTCGTGATCCTCGACCCGCCCGCGTTCATCAAGCGCAAGAAGGATTTCAAGGAAGGCAGCCTCGCGTACCGGCGCATCAACGAACTGGGCATGCGTGTGCTGGCAAAGGACGGCCTGCTGGTGACCTGTTCGTGCTCGCATCACATGCCGCGCGCGACACTGCTCGACGGCGTGCAGCAGGGCGCACGCCATCTCGACCGACAGGTGCAGATGCTGATCGCATTGCAGCAAGCTCCGGATCATCCGGTGCATCCGGCGATTGCGGAGACGGACTACCTGAAGGGCTTCGTCTGTCGGGTATTGCCGAGCTGAATCGGTGGCGCGGAAGTGGCGAGCCTCCGCTGCTCGCCTGCACGCAATTATTGATTGAACGAGTCGTGGAAAATTCCGTCATTGACGAGACGGAAATCGATGCCCGTGTGAACTTCGCCCGCCTCAACTTCAATAGGCGTGGCACCTGCGGTGGAGATAGGATCCAGAGGACCGCCGCAGGGTGCGTCCAGATAGATCGAGCACGAATATGGCCACGACGTCGTATACGCCCTCACATAAGCGGTGCCGGAGGTCTGGATAGGCCATGCCTCGCTGGCAAAAGAACCGTCGCTTCGGACCTCGATGTATTGCGCAGGGGAACCATTTTCGCCGGCTACCTCAACGGTTGCAGCTTATCTCACCGATGGTTTGACCGGCACGGCTGACCCGCCGATCCGGCGTTCCCGGACGTGACCGAAATTATCCCTGTACCCGTAGGACGGCATGCACGCTCGCGTACCAAGTGGGACGGCGGGGCGGGAACGGGCACAATAGGCGACTACAGTCTTCGCTACTGCTTATTCGATGCACTATTTCGTCGACATCAACCCGATCGCGATTTCACTCGGCCCCATCCAGTTGCACTGGTACGGGATCATGTACCTGCTCGGTTTCAGCGCCGCGTGGTGGCTGGGTCAGCGCCGGCGCGCAGCGGGGCGGCTGGCGGTCACGCGCGATCAATTTTCCGACCTGCTGTTTTACGGCATGCTCGGCGTGATCGTCGGCGGTCGCGTCGGTTACATGCTGTTCTACAACACGCCCGAGCTGATCGCCAATCCGCTCAGCCTGTTTCGCGTCTGGGAAGGTGGCATGTCGTTCCATGGCGGCTTGCTCGGCGTACTCGCTGCGGGCCTGATCTGGACGCGTCGCCAACAGGTCAACTTTTTCGACACGATCGACTTCCTTGCGCCGCTGGTACCGATCGGCCTGGGCCTGGGCCGTTTCGGCAATTTCATCAACGGCGAGCTCTGGGGTCGCGTCAGTGATGTGCCATGGGCGATGATTTTTCCGAGCGCGCTCGAGAGTCTCGGCAAGACGCGAGACGAGCTGCATGCGATGGCGATTGCCGGCCAACTGGACGATGCCGCACGCCACCCCTCGCAGCTGTATGAATTCGCGCTCGAAGGCGTCGTGCTGTTCGCGGTGTTGTGGTTCTATTCGCGCAAGCCGCGTCCACGCTATGCGGTATCGGGCATGTTCGGCCTTCTTTATGGGTTGTTCCGCTTCGCCGTCGAGTTCGTGCGCGTACCGGACGTGCAGCTCGGCTACCTTGCGTTCGACTGGCTCACGATGGGGCAGATCCTGTCGCTGCCGCTGATTGCAGTCGGACTATTTCTGCTCTGGTGTTCGCGGCATGCGCCGACTGCGAAAGTCGTGGTGGCGGACGAAATCACCGATGCTCCGACGCGAAACCCATCCCCACCCAAACCCTCCTCTTGACGGGGAGGGCTTCAAAGCATCGCGGCTGAAGCCGCTCCTACAAAGCGTCCAAGCTCATGCGTCAGTACCTTGATCTCCTGCAACACGTTCTCGACCACGGTGCGGAAAAATCCGATCGTACCGGCACCGGCACGCGCAGCGTGTTCGGATGGCAGATGCGCTTCGATCTCGGGCAGGGTTTTCCGCTGGTCACGACGAAGAAGCTGCATTTGAAATCGATCGTGCACGAGCTGATCTGGTTCCTGCGCGGCGAGACGAATATCGGCTATCTCAAGGACAACGGCGTCGGCATCTGGGACGAATGGGCCGACGCGAACGGCAACCTCGGGCCGGTGTACGGCAAGCAGTGGCGTTCGTGGAGTTGCCCTGACGGTCGTGTCGTCGACCAGATGGCATGGGTCGTCGATGAGATCAAGCGCAATCCCGATTCGCGTCGCTTGATCGTCAGCGCGTGGAACGTGGCCGATCTGCCGAAGATGGCGCTGCAACCCTGTCACGCGATGTTCCAGTTCTACGTCGCGAATGGAAAGCTGTCGTGCCAGCTGTATCAGCGTTCGGGCGACATTTTTCTTGGCGTGCCTTTCAATATCGCGAGCTATGCGCTGTTGACGCAGATGGTGGCGCAGGTGTGCGGCCTTGGCGTCGGCGACTTCGTGCATACGCTGGGCGATGCGCACCTGTATTCGAACCACTACGAGCAGGCACGAGAGCAGCTCTCGCGCGCACCGCGCGCGTTGCCCAAGCTGGTGTTGAATCCGGACGTGCGTTCGTTGTCCGACTTCCGTTACGAGGACGTCGCGATCAGCGACTACGCGCCGCACCCCGCGATCAAGGCGCCGATCGCGGTATAGGTTCGCAATCGCTCGTGCAGCGGAACCACGCAACTGCCCCGGGGTAGTCGAGAGTCATGGCGAAGTGACTGAGCGCGTTGCCGCCGAGCGCTCCCTCGATCCGCTTGTCGGTCATGCTCGACATCATCTGGTGAAAATTTCCGTCGGCGCGCTCGGTGAACCAGACAGGTCCGACATTCCATCCGGCGATCTGCATTTGCGGCACGCGAATCAACCGTGCACGAATGCGCGGTGCAAAGAGATCATCGCCGTCGGCGACAACGACCCAGTCCGGGTGCGCACGATGCCAGGCCTCGAGCATGCTGGTGGTGATGAAGCTGGTCGCGCGCGCCCCATCCACAATGTCGCCCCCCTGCGCGTTCTGCGCGGCCGCCGTCGGATAGCCGGTCGCGCCAGTGTCGAGCAGCAGATCCAGGTCCTCTCCCGCGACACGAACAGTGATTCTCGGCATCGAGAATGCGGGGCCACTCGCCGAGGCCTGCCGGAAGCCGATTGCCGCGCGCGTAGCCGACGCTTGCGGCTTCCATCCGCTGCTCTCCAGCACGAGGCTGTGGGCGGGATAGTTCCAGGTCCAGA
Source organism: Dokdonella sp. (assembly GCA_039921645.1). Taxonomy (GTDB): domain Bacteria; phylum Pseudomonadota; class Gammaproteobacteria; order Xanthomonadales; family Rhodanobacteraceae; genus Dokdonella_A. The sequence goes on along the minus strand of JBDSBK010000438.1, from coordinate 4,873 downwards.
CACGACCGGCGAACCAGCGGCTGCTGAGGAGTCCTTCCCCCATGCTGGTCAAGAATTTCTGTCCACGCGCCGCGCAGTCGCTGACCAGCAAGTCGCTGTTGCCGTCGGCATTGGCGGGAATGGCCGACCCGACGAGAAATTCGGGCAGGTGGGCGTGGCTGAGATTCTTGCCGAGTTCGGCTTCGAGTTCCGGGTTCGACGGCATCGGTTCGAGTTTCAGATGGAGCCGCGCGGCTGTGTCGCTGCACAGCAGATTTCCGCCACCCCCCGTGTCGGTATACAGTTTCAGAAGTTTGCCGTCGCGGGTCAGTGGCGTCGCGAAAACTCGATCGGCTTCGAAGTGAGTGGGTATCGGCGTAGCGTTCGCGTTCGAGATCAACGGGTGCAGGCTGAGCAACAGGACAAATGCGGGGGTCATCTTGATCCTTTCTTGCAGAGATTTGCTGGCGTCCAGTGTCGAGCGCGAACGTGATGCAGGATCAGTGGCCAAAGTAACGACGATTGACGTGAAGTGCTGACAGTTGCGCCATCGGTTGTCAGAATATGCGCATGCAGATTTCCCTCGTGGCTGCCTTGGACAGGAATCACGCCATCGGCCGTGATGGTGCGATGCCATGGCACCTGCCTGATGATCTCAAGCGCTTCAAGGCATTGACGCTCGGCAAACCCGTGCTGATGGGCCGCAAGACCGCGCTCGCGATCGGGCGCGCGTTGCCGGGACGCACCAATCTCGTGCTGACGCGCGGTGATAGCGCGCCGTTCGCGGGGCAGGTCGTCGTGCACACGCTGGATGACGCAATCGCCTACGCACGCGAGGCGGAACTCGCCGTGATCGGCGGCGGCGAGGTCTACGCGCTTGCACTGCCGCGCGCTACACGCCTGCATCTGACCTGGATCGACACCAAGGTTGCGGACGCGGATGCGTTTTTTCCTCGCTTCGACGAAGATGCGTGGATCGAGACAACGCGCGAAGAACACGTAGCCGACATGCGGCATGCGTTCGCGATGACATTCGCCGACTACAAACGGCGCTGACCGTACCCGCGCACGAAGCGCGACCTGCGAATCCGTTGCAGGCCGCGCGCTAGGCGGTGAATGGATCAGCGCATGCCGCCGGATGCGACGAGGGTTTCTCCGGTCATCCAGCCCGAATCGGCGGACGCGAGGAACACTGCGATCGTCGCGATGTCCTCAGGCTGCCCGATGCGGCCGAGCGGGGTCTTCGAGACCATGTCCTTCTCCATATCGCCACCGATGATACCCATCGCATGCGTGCCTTCGGTCTCCACACCGCCGGGATTGATCGAGTTCACGCGGATCTTCCGCGCGCCGAGTTCCTTCGAGAGTACGTGCGTAATCGTGTCTACGGCGCCCTTGGTGGCCGAGTAGACCGTCGATCCGGGGAGCCCCAGCCGCGTTACCACGGAGCTGATGTTGATCACGCTGCCGCCTTCGTTGCCGAAGTGCTTGACGGCTTCCTGCGTGGTGAGGATCAGTCCGAGCACGTTGGTGTTGAATTGACGGTGGAATTCTTCCTCGGTGACGTCTTCCAGCGGGGCGAACTGGTACACGCCCGCGTTGTTCACCAGCACGTCGACGGCGCCGAAGGACTTTTTCGTTTCCGCGAAGAGGCGCTGCACGTCGGTCGATTTCGCGACGTCGCCCTGTACCGCGATCGCCTTGCCGCCGGCGCCCGTGATCTGCGCAACCACGCGATCGGCGCCTTCCTTGCTGGACGCATAGTTCACCACGACAGCCGCGCCCGCCGCGGCGAGACTCTTTGCAATGCCGGCGCCGATGCCCTTCGATGCGCCCGTTACTACCGCCACCTTGCCTGTCAGCTTGCTCATGATCGTTCCCGTATGATTGCTTCATCAATTAGACGATTGTCTAATCGTGATAACGAGAAGGGGGCGGAAAAACCGCTTTCAAGGGTCCGGCGTCAGATTTTCGCGAGCTGCTCGAGATAGGCGCGCAGGACGTCGCGCTGCAGGCTGAGGTGGGCGAACTTGCCCTCGCGCACGATCTGGATCAGGCCGGCGGCTTCCAGCTCCTTGATATGGTGCGAGATGGTCGCGGCACTCACCTTGTGCGTTTCCTGCAGGGTGCAGCAGGGCATCGGTGCGGAATGCTTGCCGATCGTGCGCAGCATCTGGTAACGCCGGGGTTCCGCCAATGCGCGCGCGATCAGCGAAAACTGCAGCTCGCTCAATCGGATTTTCTTGGCGGTCACCATGAACTTGTCTCCAGCATGTCATCGCTAGATGAGGCCCCACATGACGAAGTCCAATGGACATGTGAGGTCGGGCGCCGCTGCGCTCGGCGGTCTTTGCGCTTCTTCGACGTCTGCAGCGACGACGCGTTGGGGCGCAATGCGCGATCTCCGAGCTGAGCTGCCCGCGCTCGCGGGTCAGTCCTGTTCCTTCCCCGCCACCGGCTTGCGATCGGACTTGATGCTGACGAACTCCGGTTCCTCGCTGTCGATGCGCAGTGCGGTCAGCGAACCACCCCAGACGCAACCGGTATCGATCGCATGCACGCCGAGACCGTTGAAGCGACCGAGGGTCGACCAGTGTCCGCACACGACGCGGATGTCGCGCTTGATCTGTCCGGGCACTTCGTACCAGGGATAGAGTCCCGGGCGTTGCGTGCCGGGCGTGCCCTTGTCGCTGAAACCGATGCGGCCGCGTACGTCGCAGTAGCGCATGCGCGTGAACACGTTGATGCCGGCGCGCCAGCGATCGATGCCACGCAGTTTCGGCGTCCACATATCAGGCTTGTTGCCGAACAGCTGCTTCATCAGGCGACGGTAGCCTTCGCTGCGCAGCTTGTCCTCGATCTCGCGCGCGACTTCGAGGGCCTGCTCGATCGTCCAGCGCGGGAACAGGCCCGCATGCACGAGGGCGAAGCCGAGCGTGCGATCGACATGCAGCAGGTTCTGCTTGCGCAACCAGTTCAGCAGCTCGTCGCGGTCCGGGGCGAACAGGATCTCGCGCAGCTCCGGATTGACGCGCGCTTGGTCCTCACGCTTGCGCTCCGCGATCGCGAGCAGGGAGAGATCGTGGTTGCCGAGCGCGACCACCACATTGGGGCCGAGCGACTTGATCAGGCGCAACACCGCGAGCGACTGGCCGCCGCGATTGACGAGGTCGCCGCAAAACCACAGCGTGTCGGCCGCCGGATCGAAGCGCAGCTTGTCGATCAACCGGGTGAGTTCGTCGTGGCAACCCTGGATGTCACCGATCGCCCAGGTGGCCATCAGTGAAGCGTCCGCGGTATCGACAGCACGAACGCGGGAATGTAGGCGTCGAACTGGGTGCCGTCGTCGGCAATCATCTGGTAGCTGCCACGCATCGTGCCGAGCGCGGTCTCGAGCACGGCGCCCGAGGTGTACTCGTAGTCGTCGCCGGGGCGCACCCACGGCTGCTCGCCGACGACGCCGTCGCCATGCACTTCGCTGACCTTGCCGTTGCCGTCGGTGATGACCCAGTGGCGCGACAGCAGGCGTGCGCCGACGGTGCCGTGGTTGGCGATGGTGATGGTGTAGGCGAACGCATAACGGTTGTCCGTCGGCGCCGACTGATCGTCGAGGAACCGGGTGTCGACCGAAATCGTGATGTCGTAAGGCTTCTTGCCGCTCATGGGTGTGGATTTTCAGGGACATGGGCCGCGCGGGCAAGCGCGACGAATGCGGAAGGCGCCAATTGCTCAGCGCGCGTACCGGGATCGACACCCGCAGCAACGATCTGTTCGATTGACATGACCTCGCGCAACGCGTTGGAAAGGGTCTTGCGCCGCTGCCCGAACGCGGCCCTGACGACGCGTGCGATGAGGGCAGCATCCACGGCGGGCCGTTGGGCGAGTGGCAGCGGCGTCATGCGCACGACGGCCGAATCGACTTTCGGCGGCGGCCGGAACGCGTTGGGCGGGACGGCAAGCAGTGGCTCGACGCGACAAACGAGCTGCAGCATGACCGAGAGTCGCCCGTACACCTTGCTGCCGGGAACCGCGGCCATGCGATCGACGACTTCCTTCTGCAACATGAAATGCATGTCGCGGATCGCATCTAGGTGGTCGAGGCAATGGAACAGGATCGGTGATGAGATGTTGTAGGGCAGGTTGCCGACCACACGCAGCGGTTCGCCTTGCGCAAGCGTGGCGAGATCGACGCCGAGCACGTCTGCATTGACGATTTCGAGCTCGCCGACGCCTTCGGCAGCAGCGCGCAGGCGCGGTATGAGGTCGCGGTCGAGTTCGATCACGGTCATCCGACCCAGCGCACGCAACAGCGGCAGCGTCAGCGCACCATCGCCGGGGCCGATCTCGACGACGCGCTCGCCAGGCACGGGAGCAATCGCCTGGACGATGCGACGCAGGATGCTCGCATCGTGCAGGAAGTGTTGTCCGAAGCGTTTTTTGTGGATGTGGCGATCGTCGTGCATGCGCGCATCGTAGCGGATCGGCCGCGCGATCTTGTGGGTGCGGCGGAGCTGCGATGCTTGTTGCTTCGCGAACGACACCATTCCCACCCAACCCTCCCCTTGAAGGGGAGGGCTTTCAAGCATCACTGCTTTGAAGTCCTCCCCTTCAAGGGGAGGATTTAGGTGGGGATGGTGTTCGGAGCATCGCGGCTTCCGCGGTTCCTACGAGAGCAGGTGTCCGCTGTTGCAGCTCAACGCGCCAGATCGATCGCGAGCCGCGTCGCCGCGATCATGCTGCCTGCATCCGCGCGATGGCTGCCAGCAAGATCGAGCGCGGTGCCGTGGTCGACCGACGTGCGGATATACGGCAACCCCAGCGTGATGTTCACGGCATGACCGAAGCCGGCGTGCTTGAGCACCGGCAAGCCCTGGTCGTGGTACATCGCAAGCAC
>JBDSBK010000437.1:0-2549 GCA_039921645.1 Dokdonella sp. | reverse complement strand
GAAGAGCTGGTCCGTGCCTATGGCGCGAGGGTCAGGGGGCATTTGAAGACATACGGGCTCGATAAACACGGCATCGACCCCGCCGATATCGAGCAGGAAGTGCGCATCAAGCTATGGCATGCGCTGGAGCGTGACCGGTCCGGGGCCTTTCATGCGTCTTATGTGCAGAGAGTCGTAGCAAGTACGGTCATCGACGCGTTGCGCAGGGCCCAGGTCCGCGCCACCGAGCCGTTGCCGGACGAAGACGACGAAGCGGTCGAGATCGGCACGAAGCCGATCGGACCGGAGCACAGCGCCGGGGACGCCGAGCGCATGCGGGGCCTGGAGCTCTGCATGGCCGAGATTCCCGAGCGTCGGCGGTTGCCGATAGCGTTGCATCTGCAGGGGTTTTCCCTGCAGGAAATCGCCGATCTGGCCGGAATTCCCTCGGTCGAAGCGGCGCGAAAACTGGTTTCGCGAGGGCTGGAGGAGTTGAAATCCCGCTTGCGCGAATTGGGTTACGGAACCTTTGAAGACTGATGCCATGAACGAAATGTCGCTTTCCGGTCTGTATCGACGCCTGGTTTCCGAGCGCCCGCAGGACAATGCTGACGTCGCGCATGCAAATCTGGCGCGCATGCTGCGCGCGTTGCAGCCCGAGTCTGAAAAGCTGGCTGAACAGGTCAGCGAACGCCGCCGCACAGCGCATCCGGTGCGTCAGCGCGAGCAGCGCGTGGCAGCCGGCGCGCGCCGCAACCACGTGCGTTGGGCCGGCAGCATCGCGGCGAGCCTGGCGGTTGTTTTCGGCCTGTTGACCTGGCAAGGCGCACGCATACACACAAATGCCAATGTCGCCATGTCGACGGCGCCGGCGCCCGATCGCATATTCACGACGAGGGATCACATCTTCGCGTCGACGGTCGATACCAAACTCGCCGGGCACGCCCGTGGCGATGAACTTTTCAGAGGCAGCTTTTCGAGCGGCGGATAGGCTTCCGTCTGCGCCGAAAAAATGGTTCGATCGACGCCCGGCTTGTCCGGGCGTTCTCTTTTCAGTTGCCGGCGTCGAGCGCGTGTGCGTGTTCGCGCGTCGCCGCGAACGTGACCGTTGGCCAGCGCTCCATCGTCAATTGCAGGTTCACGCGCGTCGGCGCGAGATAGACCAGTTCGCCGGCCGCGTCGATCGAAAGATTCATCGCGTTCTTCTCGCGGAATTCCTCCAGTTTCTTCGCATCACTGCAGCGCACCCAGCGTGCGGTGACGACGCCGACGTTCTCGAACGCCGATTCGACGCTGTACTCGTCCTTCAGGCGATAGGCGACGACTTCGAACTGCAGCACGCCGACTGCGCCGAGGATCAGGTCGTTCGACATCAACGGGCGGAAGAACTGGGTCGCGCCTTCCTCCGACAACTGCGCAAGCCCTTTCTGCAGCGCCTTCATTTTCAGCGGGTCGCGCAGGCGCGCGCGACGGAACAGTTCCGGTGCGAAGTTCGGGATGCCGGTGAACGACAGGCCTTCGCCGGCGGTGAAGGTGTCGCCGATCGAGATCGTGCCGTGATTGTGCAGGCCGATCACGTCACCGGGGTACGCGGTCGCGACGATTTCGCGATCGGACGCCATGAAGGTCAGTGCATTCGCAATGCGCACTTCCTTGCCGCTGCGCACATGCAGCATCTTCATGCCTGCGTCGTAGCGTCCGGCACACACGCGCAGGAACGCGACACGATCGCGATGCATCGGATCCATGTTCGCCTGGATCTTGAAAACGAAACCGCTCAATTGCTCTTCATCCGGCGATACCGGACGCGTCGTCGTCGAACGTCCGCGAGGCGAGGGCGCGTGCTCGACGAAGAAATCGAGCAGCGGCTGCACGCCGAAATTGTTGACCGCGGAGCCGAAGAACACCGGCGTCTGCCTCCCGGCGAGGTACGCATCGAGATCGAACGGATGTGATGCGCCCTGCACCAGTTCAAGTTCCTCACGCAGCTCCGCGAGCATCGAGACGCCGATGCGCGCGACAAGCGCGGGATCGTCGAGGCCCTTGAAGATGGTCGAATCCTGGCGCGTGAAGTTGCGCCCGGGCTCGTACACGTGCACTTCGTCCAGCAGCAGGTGATACACGCCCTTGAGGCGCGAGCCCATGCCGAGCGGCCAGGTGATCGGCGCGCAAGGAATGCGCAATACCGATTCCACTTCGTCGAGCAGTTCGATCGGCGCGCGGCCCTCGCGGTCGAGCTTGTTGATGAAGGTCATGATCGGCGTGTCGCGCAGACGGCACACGTCCATCAGCTTGATCGTGCGCTCCTCAACGCCCTTTGCGCAGTCGATAACCATCAATGCGGAGTCGACTGCGGTCAGCACGCGATACGTGTCTTCGGAGAAGTCCGCGTGACCCGGCGTGTCGAGCAGGTTGACGATCTTGCCTTCGTAAGGGAACTGCATCACCGAGCTGGTCACCGAGATGCCGCGCTCCTTTTCCAGCGCCATCCAGTCCGACGTCGCATGGCGCGCGGCCTTGCGCGACTTCACCGAGCCGGCCATCTGGATCGCCCCGCCGAACAGCAGCAG
>JBDSBK010000436.1:0-7032 GCA_039921645.1 Dokdonella sp. | reverse complement strand
ACATCGCGACGCAACATGCCGGCCTGTCGGTATTCGCCGGCGTCGGCGAGCGTACCCGCGAAGGCAACGACTTCTATCACGAGATGATCGAAGCCGGCGTCATCAAGCTCGACAACATCAGCGAATCGAAGGTCGCGATGGTTTACGGCCAGATGAACGAGCCGCCGGGCAATCGCCTGCGCGTCGCGTTGACCGGCCTCACCATGGCCGAGTACTTCCGCGACGACATCGATCCAGCCACCGGCAAGGGTCGCGACATCCTGTTTTTCGTCGACAACATCTATCGCTACACCCTGGCCGGTACCGAAGTGTCCGCGCTGCTCGGCCGTATGCCGTCGGCGGTGGGTTACCAGCCGACGCTGGCCGACGAAATGGGTCGTTTGCAGGAACGCATTACCTCCACTAAAACGGGATCCATTACCTCGATCCAGGCCGTCTACGTGCCGGCCGACGACTACACCGATCCGTCTCCGGCAACGACCTTCGCCCATCTCGATTCGACCGTGGCGTTGTCGCGCGAAATCGCCAGCCTCGGCATCTACCCAGCGGTCGATCCGCTGGCGTCGACCAGCCGCCAGCTCGATCCGCTGGTGATCGGCACCGAGCACTACGAAACCGCGCGTCGCGTGCAGGGCACGCTGCAGCGCTACAAGGAGCTGAAGGACATCATCGCAATCCTCGGCATGGACGAGCTCAGCGAAGAAGACAAGCAGTCGGTCATGCGCGCGCGCAAGATTGAAAAGTTCTTCTCGCAGCCGTTCACCGTCGCGCAGGTTTTCACCGGCGCGCCCGGCAAGTACGTGACGCTGAAGGAAACCATCCGCGGCTTCAAGATGATCTGCGACGGCGAGTGCGACCACCTGCCGGAACAGGCGTTTTATATGGTCGGCGGCATCGACGAGGCCTTCGAGAAGGCCAAGGCGATGGAGAAGAAGGCCGCCTGACGGCTGCCTTCTCGGGAATAGGGAGTGGGGAATAGGGAATCGTAGTTGCGCACGCTCGCGCTTCCCTGCTCTGACCATTCCCGATTCCCCATTCCCCATTCCCGTCGAACGAACGAAGTGAGAGAGACATGAGCACAATCCGCTGCGACATCGTCAGCGCCGAGGAAGAGATCTTCCAAGGCAACGCACAGATGGTCATCGCGACCGGCGAGATGGGCGAGCTCGGCATCGCGCCGCGCCACGCGCCGCTGATCACTCGCCTGAAGCCAGGCCAGGTCCGCGTGCAACTGGAGAACGGCGAGGAACAGTTCTTCTACGTTTCCGGCGGCATCCTCGAAGTGCAGCCGACGGTCGTCACCATCCTCGCCGACACCGCGATCCGCGCCAAGGATCTCGACGAAGCGGCCGCTCGCAATGCGAAGGATGAAGCCGAACGCGTACTTGCCAACCGCACCGATGCAATGGAAGTTGCACAGGCGCAAGCCCAGCTCGCACAAGCAATGGCGCAGTTGCAGGCGCTCGACCGCTTGCGGCGCTCGCTCAAGCACTGAGTGTCCACGTTTGCTTCAGTGCGAATCGAAACGCCGGCGCAAGCCGGCGTTTTTGTTGGTGTCGCGTCGACCCTTGCGGAGACACCTCGATCGCGAACTGGCCGTGGGCCATCACGCAAGGAAGCAGCGTGCAGATTTCGAGCATCAAAGAAACCGATCGCGGCAATGTATACATCGCAACGCATCGGGCATGGAACGAGGTCAGCGCGAATCCGATCGATTTCGACTACGACGACCTGTATGCGACCGGCGCGCGTGCGCCGGATAGGCACCGACCAGGAATTGCAGTGCGCAGCGGCCGTGCGAGCGCTCGCGAGCCCCGCGACGGGAGGGTTCATGCCCATCGCGAGCCGTGTCCTGATCAATCGCGCGCTGCTGATTGCTGGCATCAACGACCACTACACGCGCACAGGGCCCGACCTCGGCGAGACGCAGCGTGACGACCTGGCCTTTGGCAATGATTTCGACTGATCCGCAGTGCCGGGCCGACGAGCGAGCGGATCAGGCGTAAAGACGGTACGCGGCGCAGCGAGTACACGTCTAGAATGTGCGCTGTTTCTCATTCCGGAGACCCCCTGTGACCGGCACCCCCCTGCATGTGATCGTCCTCGCCGCTGGCGAGGGCAAGCGAATGAAGTCGTCCAAGCCCAAGGTGCTGATGCCGCTCGCGGGTCGGCCAATGCTCAGCCATGTCCTCGAAACCGCACGCGCACTGCAACCGGCGCGCATCCACATCGTCCATGGGCATCTTGGCGAACAGGTGCAGGCCGCGCTGACCGACCTCGGCGATTTGGCCTGGGTGCACCAGCCCGAGCAACGTGGCACCGGCCACGCGGTGAAGCTTGCGATGCCAGGCATTCCCGAGGACGCTCGCGTGTTGGTGCTGTATGGCGATGTGCCGCTGATTCGCGGCGATACGTTGGGCAAACTCCTCGCGCTGGAAATGCCGCTGGCTGCACTGGTGACGCAGCTCGACAATCCTTACGGCTATGGTCGCGTCGTGCGCGACGGTATTGGCCGCATCCGCGCCATCGTCGAGGAAAAGGATTGCACGCCGGAACAGCGCGCGATCAGCTGGGTCAACAGCGGCATCCTCGCTGCAGACGCGCGCCGCCTGCGCGTCTGGATCAACAACCTCACCGACGCGAACTCACAGCGCGAGTACTACCTGACCGATGTGTTCGCGCAGGCGAACGAGGAAGGCGAACCTGCCGAAGCAAGCCTGTGCATCAATCCGCAGGAAGTGTTCGGCGCCAACGACGCCTGGCAACTCGCCGGCCTCGAGCGCATGTACCAGCGCATGCGCGCGACGCATCTTGCCGCAGCCGGCGTGCGCTTCGCCGATCCCGTCCGCTTCGACGTGCGCGGCGACGTGCGCGTGGGTCGCGATGTCGAGATCGACATCGACGTGATCCTCGAAGGCCTGGTCGAGCTCGGCGACGAGGTGCGCATCGGTCCGTTCTGCCGCGTGCGCAATTCCACGCTCGCCGCCGGCACCATCGTGCGCTCGCACTGCAACCTCGACGGCGTGGTCACCCACGGACCCTGCGATATCGGCCCGTTCGCGCGCCTGCGCCCGGGTACCGAGCTCGGGGCGCACGTGCGCATCGGCAACTTCGTCGAGACCAAGAAGGCGCATTTCGGCGAGAACTCGAAAGCCGGCCACCTCAGCTACATCGGTGACGCCGAGATCGGCGCGGACGTCAACATCGGCGCCGGCACGATCACCTGCAACTACGACGGCATGAACAAACATGTGACGACGATCGAGGACGGTGCCTTCATCGGGTCGAACACCTCGCTGGTTGCACCCGTCAAGGTCGGCAAGGACGCCACCATCGGCGCGGGTTCGGTGATCAACAAGGAAGCGCCTGCAGATACGCTGAGCCTTGCACGCGCGCGCCAGACCTCCGTCAGCGGGTGGCGGCGCCCGAAAAAGGATTGAGCGGCCGGCAACGCGCGCTGGCCCGGGAAACGCGCACCCTCGGCATACAATTGCGCGTGGCGGTTGCTGTTGCAGTTGCCCTGCGACTGCAAACCGTGAACACGTGACAGGAATGAACATGAAGACCAACGCACTGCTGCAAATCGCCGTTGCGACAGGTACGGCGATCGCATTCGACGGCGCCTGGGCGACCGATTGGCCGCAGTTCGGCTACGACGCGGCGCACAGCGGCAACAATCCCGCCGAGACTCTGCTGACCGCGGCGAACGTCGCGCAGATGACGCAGCGCTACGCGGTCACGATCCCCGACGTCGTCAACAGCGCGCCCGTGTACCTCGCCAACGTATCCACTGCAGCGGGCGTGCGCGATCTGCTGTTCGCGTTGACCCAGACCGGCAAGCTTCTCGCCATCGACGCGGCAAGCGGCAGTGTGGTGTGGTCGCACACGACCAGCGGTTCACCCGTCACGACGTCCTCACCTGCAATCGACCCAGGCCGCGCCTATGTCTACAGCCATGGCATGGACGGCAAGGTCCACAAGTACCAGGTCGGCGACGGCACCGAGATCATCGATGCGAAATGGCCCGAGGTGTTCACGCTGAAGCCGAACGTCGAAAAGGCGAATGGCAGCCTTGCGCTCGCCACCTGGAACGGCACCAGCTACCTGTACTCGGTGACCAGCGGCTACGAGGACAGCGGCGACTATCAGGGCCACCTGACCACGATCAATCTGGGCAGCGGTGATCAGAAAGTCTTCAACGTGATGTGCAGCAGCGTCGCATCGCACTTCACAAACGGTTCGGGTGGCAACGACTGCACCAGCACCGGCAGCGCGATCTGGGGCCGCGGCGGTGCAGTCTTCGATGCCAGCCTCGGCAAGATCTATATCTCGACCGGCAACGGTGCGTACACCGCGAACGTCGGCAATGGAATGAATTGGGGCGACAGCGTACTTTCGCTGTCGCCCGATGGCACCGGCGCCACGCCGGGCGTCCCGTACGACAGCTACACGCCGGCCAACTTCGACTATCTGGGCAACCACGATTCCGACCTCGGTTCGATGTCGATCGCGCTGCTGCCGGCGCCCTCGGGCAGCAGCTTCCTGCATCTCGGCATGCAGGGCGGCAAGGACGATGGCCTGCGTCTGATCAACCTGCAGGACATGAGCGGCGGTGGCGGCCCGCGCCATGTCGCCGGCGAACTGCAGTCGATCACGAACATCCATCCGTACGATGGCGCGCGCGAACAGGCAGCCGTCTGGGTCGATGGCAGCGCTGCAACCTGGGTGTTCCACGCGAGCGTCAGAAACGGTCTCACCGCGTACAAGATGAGCCTCGGTGCGGGCAACGTGCCGATGCTGACGTCGCAGTGGATCCAGTACCGCGGTACCGCCATCGGCACTACCTCGCCGGTGATCGCCAATGGCGTGCTGTATCACGTCGGCGGTTGCGCGAACGTCGATTCCAATTGCCTGTTCGCGCGCAATCCGCTCACCGGCGCTGCCCTGTGGAGCTCCGCTCCGCTGGGTCAACAGCACTGGCAGAGCCCGATCGTCGTCAACGGCCGCGTCTACCTGTTCGATGAGGCATCGCAGCTGCATGCGTTCGGCAATGGCAATGTCGACCTGATCTTCGCCAACGGCTTCGACGCTCCGTAGCGCCGATTCACGGATAGATCGTCCGCGGCGGGCGCGATGTTCCCATCGCACCCGCTCTGCATCGTCAGTGCGCGTCGCCTTTCGGCGCGATGCCGAGCGCTTTTTCAATGGCCGCAGGATCGTAGACCTTGCCGCCCTTGAACACGCTCGCGATCTTGCGGATGTCGCCGATGTCCTTCGACGGATCGCCGTCGACGAGAACCATGTCGGCGAACTTGCCCGGGGCAATCACGCCGCGATTGCCATCGACGCCCATCACCTGCGCCGGCGTCAGCGTCGCGGCGCGCAGCACCTCGGCGGGCGCGATGCCGGCGCGCGCATACAGCTCGAGCTCGTGGTGCAACTGGTAGCCGGCGAGCGCATCGGTGCCCGGAATGATCGTGACGCCCGCGTCGTGCAACGCCTTGAGCAACGTCAACATCGCCGGGAATGCAGCGCGATAGGCTTCTTCCTTGCCCTTGGGCACATCGAGTGCGTCGCTGAGCAGGCCGCGGCGGATCTGCGGCGGAAAACGCGGCGCGATGTCTTCGAGGCCGGGCGTCACCGCCGCGGGATTGCCACTGAACAAGCCTTCGAAGATGCTCACGGTCGGATCGAGCACGGTGTGGTGCGCTTTCAGGAAGGCGATGAAATCGCGTACCTGCGGTTTGTCCGGCGTGAACTCGCGCGCGCGCTCGGCGACCTTGATGAAGCGGTCGCGATTGCGCGTTTCCTTGACCTCGGGATAGAGAAAGTTCAGCACGATGAAATTCAGGTGCTGGATTTCGTCGGCACCGCCATCGACGAACTGATGTGCCGACATGAATGCCGGCACATGGCCGCTGACGCGCAAGCCGCGCTCGTGCGCACGCGCCGCGATGATCGGCATCAACTCCGGCTTGATCGACGAGTAGATCTTGATCTGCGCGTAACCGTGATCGGCGTACCAGTCGACGTCCTTGATCGCTTCGGCAGCGGTATCGGCGCGCATCTTGGTCGGCCCGGCGAACTGCCCGGTGCCGTCGATGATGCCGGCCTTGAGCACGCGTGGACCGATCTCGCTGCCGTCGTCGAAGCGTGCGACGCGCGCGAGAAATCCTTCGGTGTCGTTGGCCATGTCGCGCGCACTGGTCACGCCATTGGCAAGGTCGAGCAGACCGTCGATGTCGCCAAAATGCTGATGGTTGTCCCACAACCCCGGCATCAGGAAGCGGCCGTGCGCATCGATGACCTCGGCGTCGGCTGCCGCGTTCAACTCGGCGTCCGGCGCGATGCGCAGGATGCGCTCGCCGCGCACCAGCACGCTCGTGCCTGGCGTCACCGACAGATCGCGCGGATCGAACACGCGCGCGCCACGGATGACCAGATCCTTCGCCGGCACGTGCACGAGGTCGTGCGCGAGCTGCTTCGACCACGCGTTGTCGGCAACCTGCTGGGCCGCGAGCAAGCCTGCAATCGCCGCTTCGCGTCCTGCCGGCACCACATCGAACCAACCCGAGACGGTGATGACGTTGCCGTCGCGATCGAGCCAGACCGTCTGCGGCGAGAAACCCAGTCCCTTGATGCGGTACTGCTCGAATTCCGCCTTGGCCGCGCCCTCGCCGACCGTGCTGCTGCCGGCCGCTTCGATGCTCGCCTCGCCCGCGGGCAAGAGTGCAAGACGATGTTCGGGCGCCTTCAGCAAGGCGCGCACCAATACGCCGGAGAACGCTGGCGGCGCGCTCGTCGGCACGTAGAACGCGGGACCCGTGATCGCCTGATTGCCGTGCTCGGTGCGATTGCTCCAGCTCGCCTTGCCGTCCTTCATCGCGAAACGCTCCTGCACCGCGGCCTTCATGTAGTCGTTGCCGTGGCCCTCGTATTCGAGCGGGATGCCGGCCGCATCGAGTTTCCACGTCGCGGTGATGTGGTCGCCACGGCCGCGGTCGTTGTACGAATACTCCGCCCGCGTCGCGC
>JBDSBK010000435.1:0-2588 GCA_039921645.1 Dokdonella sp. | reverse complement strand
GCCGACTCCGGCAACGCGGCATGCATGCGCGCCAGCGCGAGTTCGCGCTTGTTTTCCGAATCGTTCAAGGTGAAGGCCATCGCAGCGACGACGAGCAGGCTGTCTTCGCTGCGCCATGGCGCTGGCTCATTGCGCGTCAACAGATACGCGAACGGACGCACCGACAGTGCCGCGAGCCCGGCATTGATGCCGTCGCGATACGCATCCAGCGCATTCCGCTGTATCTGCGGCAGCGCTTGATACGCATTCTGCATGCGCGCGCGCATGCGATGCATTCGAGCGGTCCGGTCGATCGGCAGTGCCGCCGCCCCAAACATTTCGGCGAGTTCGCCGGCTGCGCGGCGGCGCAGCAGATCCATTTCGAAATAGCGTTCCTGCGCGTGCACATAGCCAAGCGCCCAGCCAAGGTCGCGTCGATTGGCGGCGTGCACGGTCGCCGTGCCGAGCGCGTCGCGCTCGACAGTGACGGCGGCGCTGAGAGCAGGCGCCTCGATCTTGCCCTCGTAGCGCGGCAGGCTGCCGCGCAGCGCAAGCCACGCAACGATGACGAGCACGGCAACCGATGCGAGCAGGATGACGATGAGTCTTTGCAGGAGTCGGATCACGATCGGCGCACCGCAGGGATTGAACGCGACATGATAAAGGAGCGCGCGTCTAGGGAGACAAGGCGACGGGCGCGTCCGCTCACAGGGCAGGAAGCCATGCGCCAGCCCGATGCACACGGACCTGACAGCTCAGACAATCGTGCTCAGCGCGTTTGCGACATCCCGCCAGCGCGGCGTGCTGCCGCGCAAGGATCAGGAAAGAGGTCTCTCGCTCAATTCGCGTCGCAGCAATTTGTCGACCGCGGATCGCGGCAGCGCATCGACGAATTCAATGCGCTTGGGTAACTTGAAATGCGACAGGCGTTGCGCGCACCAGGCCGCGACGGCTGCTTCGTCGAGGCGTGGATCGCGCCGCACGATGAACAAGCGCACCCGTTCGCCGTCCTCGTCGTCAGGCATTCCGACGGCGCAGACATCCGCGATGCCGGGATGTGCGCCCATCACATCCTCGATCGCCGCCGGATACACGTTGGCGCCGTCGACCAGGATCATGTCCTTGATGCGCCCGAGCAGATGCAGCGCGCCGTCGGCATCCATGCGGCCGAGGTCGCCGGTGCGAAACCAGCCATCGGTCGTTATCGCGCGCGCGGTTTCGTCGGGCCGCTCGTGATAGCCCGACATCATGAAGGGGCCGCGCAGCCAGACCTCGCCGATCTCGCCGACAGGTACGGCACGCAGGTCGGATGCATCGGGATCGCGGATCGTCAGTTCGACCGAGGGAAACGGAAAACCCACGCTGCCGATGTGGCGATCGAATCCGAGTTCACCGGTTATCGGAACCGAGGTTTCGGTCAACCCGTAGCCCTGCAGAAGCGGCTTGCCGGTGATTTCCTCCCATCGATCGCGGATATCGGCGCGCAGCGGCATGCCGCCGACCAGGCCCGAGCGCAACGCTGAAAAATCGAGTTCGGCGAATCCTGGCGTCGCCATGAGGCGGTTGTGGAAAGCAGGTCCCGCGAGAATCGAATTCACGGCGCGACCGCGCCATCCGGCGACCACGCGATCGGCGTCCGTCATTTTCGGGAACAGCAACTGGGTGACGCCGCGACTCGAATACTGCAGCAGGTTCACCGACATGCCCGCTGCATGCGAAAACGGATGAACGCTGACGACGAGACCGCCTTCGTGACAGGTGTGTTCCGCCATCGTCATGCGCAGCATCTCGATGCCGGCACGCATGTTCGCATGCGTCGTCCTGACGGCCTTGGAGACGCCGGTCGTGCCTCCGGTATAGGACATAAGGGCGACATCGTCGGGATGAACGGTTCGCTGCACGGGCGCGAATGCGGCACCTCTGGCGAGGGCGTCTTCGAATGCGACGGCGTGGGCAGCGCCAGCCGTGGCGACGCCGAAGAGCTCGGCTGGCGCCGTGACGACAAGTTCGCGCATCGCGGCGGCACCGCGCGCGGCGCGGAAAGTATTCATGAGCACATCCAGGCCGATGATGGCCTTGGGCGCGATTGCGGCGATCGGGCCTTCGAGTTCCTGCGTAGCGGCGGCGGTATAAACCGGCATGATCGCCAGGCCGGCTATCCATGCGGCCAGCAACGCGATCGGAAAAGCAGGCACGTTCGGCAACATGAACAGCACCCGATCACCAGGCTCGAGTTTCCATTCGTGCACGAAAAAACGCGCAAGGCTGTCGGCCTGATGCAGCCATTCTCGAAAACTCAGCTTGTCGCCGTCGAATTCGAACGCGGTGTTGTCCGCATAGCGATCGCACGCGGACTGCAGCAACGACAGCATCGTCGATCCGGCGTCGATATCGATGCTGTTCGGCATCGAATCCGGATAGTGGATCGTCCAGGGTCGACTTGCATACCAAGCCGCGGGATCTTCAGCAATGGAACTGTTCGATCCCACATCGCCTGATTCTGAACCGATTTGCGTCATGACCTTGCCTCTGCGGCGCATGGTGTGTGGTCGCGCATCGACAACCGCACAAAGTGTACATTTCCATGCAAAGCCCATGCCGAGCCGCAA
>JBDSBK010000434.1:0-4954 GCA_039921645.1 Dokdonella sp. | reverse complement strand
TCGGCACGCCGATCGACAAGTTGCTCACGCAGCTCGCCGAAGCGGGCATGAAGTTTTCCGACCCTGAGCAGGTCATCAGCAGCACCGAGAAGGTGAAGCTGCTCGGCTTCCTGCGCCGTACACACGGCAAGCAGGAAGCGCCGGTCGAGGAAGCTTCTTCGCCGCGCCAGATCACGCTCAAGCGCCGCACGGTCAGCGAAATCACCGTCGTTCCCGGCCAGCGCGGTGCAACCGCGAAGACGGTCAACGTCGAAGTGCGCCAGAAGCGCACCTACGTGAAACGCAGTGCGATGGAAGAAGAAGCCAACGCGCACATTGACCCGGAACGCGAGGACGCGATCCGCAAGCTCGGCGAGTCGCAGCTCAAGCGCGATGCCGAGGAAAATACGCGTAACGAGGCCGATCGTCGCCGCCAGGAAGAAGAAGCCAAGGTGCGCGCCGCCGAGGAAGCGCGCCGCGCCGCTGCGGAAGAAGAAGCGCGCAGCAAGGCACCGGTCGCGGCGGAGACGCCTGTCGAAGCAAAGCCTGTCGTCGCTGTCAGGGAAACGCCTGCAACCACACCCACGCGCGAAGCACCCGCACGCGACGCCGATCGTTCGCGACCGGAGCGACCGCGTGCACATGCCGGTGCTCCAGGCGCAGCCGCGCCGGGCGGCGCACCCGGTGGCGCCGCCGATCATCGCCACAAACCCAAGCATGGCTCGCATCGCATGCGCGAGGACGGTCCCACCGAGGCGCCGGGTGGCAAGCGTTATTTCGGCAATGAGCTGCATCTGTCACAGGAAGGCGCCGCGCGGCGCACCGGACGCAAGCGTCCGAAGGCGCGCGGGGTCGATCAATCGCGCACGGGTCCGGCACATGGATTCTCGCGTCCAACCGCACCGGTAACGCGTGAAATCGCCGTCGGCGAAACGATTACCGTGGCCGATCTGGCGCAGAAGCTCGCCGTCAAAGGCGCTGAAATCGTCAAGGCATTATTCAAGATGGGCGTAATGGTCACGATCAATCAGGCAATCGATCACGATACCGCGGTGCTGGTCGCCGAAGAACTCGGCCACAAGGTGGTCGCGGCCGAGGACACCAGCGCCGAATCCACATTGCTGGCGCACCAGGCCGGCGCCGAGGGCGATATGGCCACACGGCCACCGGTTGTCACGATCATGGGTCACGTCGATCACGGCAAAACGTCGCTGCTCGACTATATCCGTCGCACCAAGGTCGCTTCAGGCGAAGCCGGCGGCATCACCCAGCACATCGGCGCGTACCACGTCGAGACCGAAAAGGGCGTCATCACGTTCCTCGACACGCCTGGCCACGCCGCGTTCTCGTCGATGCGCGCACGCGGTGCGCAGTCGACCGATATCGTGGTGCTGGTCGTCGCCGCCGACGATGGCGTGAAACCGCAGACCATCGAAGCGATCCAGCATGCGCGCGCCGCCAAGGTGCCGCTGATCGTCGCGATGAACAAGATGGACAAACCGGAATCGAATCCGGAGAACGTCAAGCAAGGTTTGGTGCAACACGAAGTCGTGTCCGAGGAATGGGGCGGCGACGTACCCTTCGTGCCGGTGTCTGCGAAGACCGGCGATGGTGTCGACGGTCTCCTCGAAGCGATCCTGTTGCAGGCCGAAGTCATGGACCTGAAGGCCGTGCCCGATGGTCGTGCCAGCGGCACGGTCATCGAATCGAGCCTGGACAAGGGCCGCGGCCCGGTCGCTACGGTGCTGGTGCAGCAAGGCCGCCTGAAGAAGGGCGACTTCCTCGTCTGCGGTATCGAATACGGTCGCGTGCGTGCACTCTTCGACGAATCCGGCCGTCAGGTCGAGGAAGCGGGTCCGTCGATTCCGGTGCAGGTGCTCGGTCTTTCCGGTGTGCCGGCAGCGGGCGATGACTTCGTCGTCGTCGCCGACGAGCGCCTGGCCAAGGACGTGGCTTCGCAGCGCATGCACAAGCGTCGCGAGACGCGATTGGTGTCGCAGGCGGGCAACCGCATGGAAGACATGGTCGCGCAAATGGGTCAGGGCGAAGGCCAGCTCACCCTCAATCTCGTCGTCAAGGCGGATGTGCAAGGTTCGGCTCAGGCGTTGCGCGAATCGCTGGTCGCGATCACCACCGATGCGATCAAGGTCAATGTGATCGCGTCCGGCGTCGGCGGCATCACCGAATCCGATGCAACGCTGGCCGCTGCATCCAAGGCGGTGATCATCGGCTTCAACGTGCGTGCGGACGCATCGGCGCGCCGCATCATCGAATCGAACAACCTGGATCTGCGCTACTTCTCGATCATCTACGACGTGATCGACCAGGTGAAGCAGGTGGCGACGGGTCTGCTCGGCATGGAAGTGCGCGAAGAGATCATCGGTGTCGCCCAGGTGCGCGACGTGTTCCGCAGTTCCAAGTTCGGCGCGGTCGCCGGCTGCATGGTCATCGAGGGTACGGTCAAGCGGAACAAGCCGATCCGCGTGCTGCGCGACAACACGGTGATCTTCCAGGGCGAACTCGAATCGCTGCGCCGCTTCAAGGAAAACGTCGACGAAGTGCGCAACGGCATGGAATGCGGCATCGGCGTCAAGCAGTACAACGACGTCAAGCCGGGCGATCAGATCGAGTGCTTCGAGCGCATCGAGTTCGCGCGTACGCTGTAACGCGAGCATGAGGGGCGCCGGCCGAAAAGCCGGTAGTCCCAAGCGAATGCTCGATTCCCGGGTCAAGGTCACACACGAAGATGCCTGCCAAATCATTCAATCGTTCCGACCGCATCTCCGCGGAATTGCGTCGCGAAGTGGCGGTGCTCGTGCACGCGGCCGTGCGCGAACACGCGCTGCCGTCGGTCAGCGTGTCGGAAGTCGAAGTCACGCGCGATCTCGATATGGCGACGGTCTACGTCACCGCGTTGATTGGCGACGAATCGAAGCAGGCGCTCACGGCATTGAACGAGCTGGCCAGGGAATTCAGGCGCGATCTGTCGCGCACGATGAAATTGCGCCGCGTTCCGGAATTGCGTTTTCGCTACGACGATTCGGTCGACAAGGGCGAACGCATCGAGCTGCTCTTGCGCGCCAACGAGCCCAAGGCGGAATAGCCGAAGGGTCACGATCGTGTGGAGCGTTGCCATGCAGCGGTGGCAGCAGCAGTTTGGTTACCCGCACGTTCGACTCTCCTCACGATGACGCCATGAATCGTCCCCGCCGCCCCGCATTCCGCAGGCTAGACGGCATCCTCCTGCTCGACAAACCGCAGGGGATGAGTTCCAACCAGGCGTTGCAGCGTGTGCGCCACCTTTATCGCGCAGACAAGGCAGGCCATACCGGCAGCCTCGATCCGCTCGCGACCGGGCTTCTGCCGATCTGTTTCGGCGAGGCCACCAAGATCGCCGGTCTGCTGCTGGGTTCGCGCAAGGCATATGAAACCGAGTGCCTCCTCGGCAGCACCACTACGACCGACGACGCCGAAGGCGAAGTCGTCACGCAGCGACCCGTCCCGGTGCTGGACGATGCCTTGATTCACGCGGAGCTGGCCAGACTGACCGGCCGGATAATCCAGGTCCCGCCCATCTATTCGGCTCTCAAGCAGGCTGGCGTGCCCTTGTACAAACGTGCCCGTCGTGGCGAAGACGTGATCGCGCCGCCGCGCGAGGTCGACGTCGATCGCTTCGAATTGATCGAAAAGGCCGATGATCGTCTGCGCCTGATGATCGAATGTGGCTCGGGCACCTATGTGCGCAGCCTGGTGCGCGATCTTGGCGAGCAATTGGGCTGCGGCGCTCACGTGACCGCTTTGCGCCGGCTCTGGGTCGACCCCTTCGCCAACCCGCAGATGAGCAGCATCGAGGAACTTGCCCGCCTTGCGGAGACTGACGCAGGAGCGTTGGACCAGCGCCTGCTGCCGCTCGAACAGGGGCTGGCAGGGTATCCGCAAGTCCGTCTGGATGTGGCCGCGGTAACCCGCCTTCGCCAGGGACAGTCGGTGGAAACCGATGGCGGTCTTGTCGGGCGCTGCGTCGCGCTTGACGGGACGGGCAGGGCAGTCGCGCTGGCCGAGTGCGATGCCCATGGCAGGATGCGTTCGCTGCGCGGCTTCAATCCGGCCTGATTGGCGCGATTGCGCGCTTAAATGCTTGTTCCAGAACCGTTCCGCCGGCTAAAATAGCCCGCTTACTTCATCGTCCGTCCAACCCTGCGGGGCTTGCGAACGACCATTGCCGCGCTGCGGCAGTGCGGCTTACAACGCTGCGCTGTCTTTCATGTCGGCGAAATCACGACTCTGTCGCTCTCCAATGACACGCGCCGTGGTCGTTCGCAAGTCTCGCCTTCGCTTCAAGGATTCATTGAGATGCCGCTTTCCAACGAACAAACCAGCAAGATCATTGCCGACTATGGCCGCGTTGCGAACGACACGGGTTCGCCCGAAGTCCAGGTTGCACTGCTGTCCGCACGCATCGAAGACCTCAGCAAGCACTTTGCCGATCACGCGAAGGATCACCACTCGCGTCGCGGCCTGCTGAAGATGGTCAATCAGCGCCGTCGCCTCCTCGGCTACCTGAAGACGAAGGATGGCGATCGCTACAAGTCGCTGATCGAACGTCTCGGCCTGCGCCGCTAACTTACGCGTCCATTCCCGAATGCGGGGATGGACCGATCGTAGATCACTGCAATTCCTCGTTCCTTTGCGGACGCGAAGATCAAGAGCGGCCTTCCGTGGCCGCACTCTTCACAAAAAACCAGGACACACATAACGTGGCCAAAGTAACCAAGTCGTTCCAGTACGGTAGTCATCAGGTCACGCTGGAAACGGGCGAAATCGCCCGTCAGGCCGGTGGCGCGGTACTCGTCAGCATGGGCGGGACCGTCGTGCTGGTCACCGCGGTTGCCGCGGCGAAAGCGCGCGAGGGGCAGGATTTCTTCCCGCTCACCGTCGACTACCAGGAAAAGTTCTATTCGGCCGGTCGCATCCC
>JBDSBK010000433.1:0-5977 GCA_039921645.1 Dokdonella sp. | reverse complement strand
TTCGGCGACGGCTTCGATGCCGGCGCATTGCCCGCGTTGATTTCCGGTTCGTCGACGCTGCAGACGACCGATGGCACGACGCACACGTATTACTACCGCGTGCCGGCCGCGCCAGCGCCGTTGCACGGCCATGCGCTGCTGATCTGGCTGCACGGCGATGGCGGTTCCGGCAACGGCTACGCCAGCGGCTTCTATCCGTTCACCGACGCCGATTCGGCGATCCTCGTCACGCCAAGCGGGATCAACCACACCTGGACGCACGCAGCACACGATCTCGCGGGACAACCACAGGATTCGCAGTTCCTCAGCGACATGATTGACACACTGATCGCCGACGGCGTCGCCGGCGAGCGTGTCGATCCGGAGCGCATCTACCTCGGCGGCGAATCGCGCGGCGCCTACATGCCCTACTTCCTGTTGCAGAGGCCTTCAACGAAGATGAAATTCGCCGCTGTCGCCGTCAACGCCGGCCTGCTCTATTGCCAGGCCGGCGACACCGACTGCGACGTCGACAGTTCGAGCCCC
The DNA here is from genome assembly GCA_039921645.1 of Dokdonella sp. Taxonomy (GTDB): domain Bacteria; phylum Pseudomonadota; class Gammaproteobacteria; order Xanthomonadales; family Rhodanobacteraceae; genus Dokdonella_A. The sequence goes on along the minus strand of JBDSBK010000433.1, from coordinate 5,452 downwards.
CTGCATCATTCTGCGGCAACGCCGATCCTGCATCTGCATGGCACCAACGACACGTCGGTGGCACCGCCGCCAACTGCGGTCTTCCACGATCCGATTGACTGGAACACCGACTGGCGCGTGTTCTTTCCGATGAACCTGTGGGCCAAACAGAACGGCTGCTTCGGCGGCGACAATTCAACCGGCAACGACGACGGCGTGCTGCAGGAAACCTACATCGCCAACGGTCATGCCGCAAAGCGCTACGACCTGAGCGGCTGGGGCGCCAATTGCAGCAGCTATCAATTGATTCTCGTCACCGACGGAGGCCATGTCATCGGCAACCAGAACGGACGCATCTGGTCGTTCCTGAAGAACTACTGCCGCGCCGGCGGTTGACGCTGCACGCGGGCCGCACGCGACATGAGCGCGCGGCCTGCGATCGACTCGACGGTTCAGAAGTTCTCGTCGAATCCGCTGTGGAAGATTTCGTCGGGAATCGGTTGCCGCTCCAGCGCGTCGATGTCGGCCGCCGCATCGACTTCGCGCATGAACGGTTCGCCGCGCTGATCGAACACGAGGCCGATCGCGTCGTTGCCCGCATCGATCGCCGGACTTCCGTCGCCGATCGCGTGGGTCAAAGTAGGGCCCGCGTTGTACGCAAGCGGTTGCAACAGCGGGTCCGCAGTCAGCGTATCGGCAGGCATCGAGCCCGGCAGGCCGGCGGCATTCGGTATCAGGTCGTTTGCACCGCTGACCGAATCGGGAAACGCCCACACGTTGTTCGCATCGCCTGCGGTGCCGTTGTTGGAGACGATCGTGCTCTGCAATTGGATCCGGCAGGAATGCTCGGTCGCGCTGATGCCGGAGCCGCGCGACAACGCCGTATTGGGGGCGATCGTGCTGTTGCTGATCTGTGCATTGCCGCCGGTTGCCATCCCGCATCGAAACGTCCCGAGGGCTGCCGGCGTTTGCGCGTGCTGCGCGCAGCAAGTGAGGCGACGCACGAACGTCGGTCGCACCTCCGCTTCGATCAAAGGCAATGCATCAACGCTTGCGCAACGCGCGATCCAGACTCCAGGGCCCGCCACCGGCTGCCGAGAGATACAGAAAAGCGAAGCAGTAGAACGCCGCCGCTTCGCCCTGGTTGAGTACCGGCCAGAAACCCTGCGGCGCATGCGCCATGAAATAGGCGAATGCCATCTCGCCCGCGAGCAGGAATGCAACCGGTCGTGTGAAGAGACCGAGCAGGACCAGACCGCCGCCGAAGAGTTCGAGGCAGCCGGCGAACCCCATCAACGAGACGAGCTCGACTTTGTGATCGCCGGCACCGGGAAAACCAAAGACCTTCTGCGCGCCATGCTGCATGAAGAGGAACGCGACCACGATGCGCAAGACGCTGAGCAGCGCAGGCGACCACCTGGACCAGAACGAACCGATATCGGACATGACCCGTCTCCGTATTGACTAGCTGCAACCGAGTGGCAAGCATGCGCAGCGTACGAGCTGCACAGTACGATGTCCAAGGCAAAGCCTCCTGGTGCATTGCGCAAACCACGCCGGCAGATTTTTTCGTTCTGCGCGCCGATTGCCGCGGGCGTCAACCTGCAGACACATCGATTTATTGCGTGCGAGCGCTCCTCTGCCCGTAGCGCTTTGCCATCAGCTCCCACTTTCAAGGAAACGGCGTGACCCATCGCAAGACGAACGCTCCCACCGCGACAAGGATTCCCGCGCGCCTGCGCATGGCGCTGGCAGCGACTGCGCTCGCATTGCTGGCGGCGTGCGCGGGATCAACACGACCGCCTGCGCGTGAAAACGGCGCGGACGTGAAGCTCGAACGCATCGAGCGTAAGTTCGCATTGGACAAGTCGATCGAGCGCATCGAGATCGTCAATCTGCATGGCGAGATCAATGTGCGAAATCGCGACGACGCCGAGCTCGGCATGCATGCGGTGGTCCAGCGCCTGCCGCCGGCTTTCGCGCATGCGCGCTTCGTCGAGCGGCGCGAGCACGGCACGTTGCATCTCGAGGTCGCGTTCGACGAGGCGGCAGGCGAAAAGCCCGGGCACGTCGATATCGCCGTGTACCTGCCTTCGACGAGCGCGATCGCACTGGTCACCCGCGATGCACGGATATCGGTCAAGCGACGCGAGGGATCGATCGAAGCGCACAGCGAGTCAGGCGCGATTCTCGCTGCATCGCGCGGGCGCCTCGATCTCCATACGAACACGGGACAGATTCGCGCCATCGAGATCGGCAAGCACTGGAGCGGTGAAAGTCGCATCGAAACCGACAGCGGGCGCATCGTGCTGCTGGTGCCGACGTTCGGCGACATCGTGCTGGATGCGGCGACAACGGGCCGCTTGAGCAACGATTTCGGCCTCAGCGTGCATGCGCAGGACACCTTGAATGTAGCCCACGCCCGCTACGGGAGAGGCACGTCTCCACTCATCGTACGCAGCCGCTCCGGGCAAATCATGCTTGAACAACTCGTCCTTATGACGGAGGATGCAGCCCTTCCGGAAGATGACGACTGATCCGGCCTTGCGGCCGGTTTTTGCATTGGGAAGACCGACCGCGACGTTCAGCGTTGCATGGTTCGATGGCCCGATGCGCTTGGGGAGTACCGACGCATGCATCGTGTTTCGAAGGTTTTCGCGCTTGCCCTGACCCTGGCCAGCGGGTCTATGCTGGCCGCCAATCCACCCGTGCAGCAGCAGCCGATCAAGCCCGCGGTGCTGGTTTCCAGGGGCGCCGACTACGTCAGCCCGCCGTCGATTCCGGTGAGCTTCCGACTCGATGCACGCACGCTGCCGATCGTGCCGACCTGGAAGCCGGGCGACCCGATCCGTGAATTCCCGCGCCAGTTCCATGGCGAAGAACGCTTGCAGCTCGACCGGCCCAGACCCGCGAACACACCCGACTCCGATCCGCTGGTTGCGTTGCAGCGCGCGTTCGACAGCGGCTTTCGCACACGCACGTTCACCACTCCGCTGGTGAACGAGGAAGGGCAACCTTACAACGGCAGCCAGCCACCCGATCCAGGCGGTGATGTCGGTGGCGGTTTCTATGTGCAGAACTACAACGGCGCCGGCGGATCGCAATACACGATCTACAACGTCGGCGACGGCAGCGTGGCTGCGGGTCCGTTCAACATGGACAACCTCGCCACGGGCGGCCCCTGTGCCGATGGCTTCTGCGACGGCATCGTACTGTTCGATCAGCTCGCGCAGCGCTGGTTGCTCACCGAATTTTCCAACAGCGGCAACAATCTCTGCGTCTACCTGAGCGCGGGTCCGAATCCGGTCAGCACGACCTGGACACGCTACGTATTCACGACGCCGGGCTTTCCGGACTATCCCAAGTACAGCGTCTGGTCCGATGCCTACTACATCGGCGCAAATGAAGGGCCGGCGGTGTACGCGATCGATCGCACGGCCATGCTCGCCGGGAACCCCGCGACGCTGCAGCGCAAGGCGCCTCCCGCGCTGGGCGGGCTCGGCTTCCAGTTGCTCATACCCGCGTCGGTGAACGGCGTCGCACCGCCGCCGGCCGGCTCGCCGGGCATCTTCGTGCGCGACAACGACGACGAGCGCAACAGCCCGTCGACGAATGATCCGGCACACGATTTCATCGAGCTGTTCATGATGCATGTCGATTTCACGACGCCGGCCAACACGACGCTGACCGGGCCGATCCGGATCGCCGAATCCGAATTCGATTCCGAGTTCAACGTGACCTCGGGCTTTGGTGCGATCCATCAACCCGGCACCGCGCAGACCCTCGATCCGTTGCTCGAAGTGATGATGTTCCCGTTCCACTATCGCAACTTCGGCGATCACGAGAGCCTGGTCGGCAATCACGTCACCCAGGTCCAGGCCGGCAATATCGCCGGCATCCGCTGGATCGAACTGCGCCGCAACACGGGCGATACCGACTGGTCGCTGTACCAGGAAGGCACGTATTCGCCGGCTGACCCCAACGGCATCACGAGCCGCTGGATGGGCGCGATCGGCATGGACCAGGTCGGCAACATCGCACTCGGCTATTCCGTCGCGCGTGTAACGCCTGCGGTGTATCCGGGCCTGCGTTACGTGGGGCGCGAGAGCAGCGACCCGCTCGGCGTCATGACCGCGCCGGAAACCAGCCTGGTCGAAGGCGGCAGTTCGCAAAGCGGCGGCGGCGGCGATCGCTGGGGCGACTACTTCCAGATGGGCACCGACCCGGACGACGGCTGCACGTTCTGGTTTACCGGCGAGTACGAGCCTGCCGGCGGTCACTGGAGCACGCGCATCGGTTCGTTCAAGTTCGACAGCTGCGGGACGACGCCGACGTTCACCACGACCGGCAACAACCTCAGCCAGAGCATCTGCGTGCTGACGTCGTCGCCGACGCCACTGACACCTATCGATATCAACGTCGTGCCGCACAACGGCTTCACGACGCCGGTGGCGATGAGTCTCGTCTCGCCGCCGGCCGGCTTTGCCGGCAGCTTCACCCCGAATCCGGTGACCCCGCCCGGCACGACCACCGCTAGCATCACAGCGACCAATGCGGCGACTGCTGGCGCCAATACGCTCGTATTGCGCGGCAGTGCGAGCAGCATCGACCGCGATCTGGCACTGCATGTGAACGTCGCCACGATTGCGCCGACGGCGGTCACGCTGCAGACGCCCGCGAACAATGCAGCGAATGTTTCGCCGCAGCCGACCTTCACCTGGAGCGCCGCGAGTCAGGCAGGGAGCTATCTGATCGAGATTGCTACCGACAGCGCCTTCGGCAACATCATCTTGTCGCAGACGCTGACCGCGGGCGTGACCAGCTTTCAGCCGACGGCTGCATTGCCGACCAGTACGCAGATCTACTGGCGCGTCAGTGTCGCCAATATCTGCGGCGATGCAGGACCGAGCGCGGTCTCGACGTTTACGACGCAGGGCGCGCCGGGCGACTGCTCGATCGGCACCGATACGGTCACGGTGTTCAGCGACGATGTCGAAAGCGGCGTCAACGGCTGGGTTCATACCGCTGCCACGGGAACGGACACCTGGACGATCAACACCGATCACCCGGCAAGTCCGACGCATTCGTGGTTCGTCCTCGATCCCGCCAGCGTCAGCGACCAGCGGCTGACTTCACCCGTGATTGCCGTGCCCGCTGACGTGGATGCGTTGACGCTCCAGTTCGAAAACCAGCGCGACATCGAGAACAATGGCGCCGATGCGTGCTACGACGGCGGCATCCTCGAGGTCGCGCTCGATGGCGGGACATTCGCGCAGGTACCGGGGTCGCAGCTCCTGACCGATCCATACACCGGCCCCGTGTCGACCCAGTACAGCAATCCGATCGGCGGCCAGTCCGCGTGGTGTGCGCAACAGGCCTATACCCACTCGGTCGTCGATGCATCCTCGTATGCGGGTCACAGCGTACAGTTCCGCTTCCGTCTCGCGAGCGATACGTCGGCCACTCGCGCCGG
>JBDSBK010000432.1:0-3121 GCA_039921645.1 Dokdonella sp. | reverse complement strand
CAGCCGGGCAGGCGCTTGTAGGTGGATTCGACATCGAGTACGTCGAACAGCGCAAAGCGCAGATCGGCGAGCGGGGCGGCATAGCGACTCATGGAATTCTCCGTGACGTCGTCGCGATGCGTGGTCGTTCCTGCGCAGCGACGTTCGATGGGGTTTCTCCGTCACCCGCGTTCGCGCGAATGACGGTGGGAAGAAGTGCGGCTACGGCGATCAGCGATACGTATTCGCCACGCCGGGCACCGGCGACAGCCGGCTCGACGTGTCGAACTTGAAACTCTCCTGCGGCTCGCTCGTATCGATCGAACCCTTGAGCTGATACGCGAACTCGCCGCCCACGGGCGGTTTCAGCGAGGTTTTCAGCGTTGCTTCGACCACGTCGCCGCTGTTGCCGACGATGTCCAGATCCGGCGCGATCGAGATCTCGCCCGCATCCTTGCCGTCGATCGTCAGCTTCGCCTTGAGCGCGCTGAAGTGCATCGAGAACGTGCTGAAATTCTGGATGCGCAGCGCAAGTTTCCAGTTGCCGTCGGCCTGCACGGCAAGCTGCTGGATGCTCGCGGTCGACGGATGCACTTTCTTCACCGGGCCGCCGCCGCATGCGCTGAGCAGGCTGGCGATGAGAAGCGAGGCGAGCAGATTTCGCAGTGACATGGAAGCCTCAAACGATCGTTTGAATCGGATGACTAGCCTACCAAAGCGTGTTCGCAACGCAAAGCCTGCTTGTCGTGGTGGTAGCCAGTGGATTCCTTGCCCACGGCGATCAGTCGGAAAAGGCGATCGTCCCGGCTGCAAACGCTGTGCGACGGGCGATGAATTCCGCGATGGTTACCTGGCGCACGACACGCCCTGCGGACAGGCGCACGACTTCGTCGGCGAGCGCACCGACTTCGTCAGCCTGGTGGGTGACCAGGACCGTGAAGACGCGCAATTCCTGCTTGAGCCGGCGCAGATAGTCGAGCACCTGCGTGCGCGCCTCGGCGTGCAGTCCTGTCAGCGGCTCGTCGAGCAGCAGCGCGCGCGGATGGGAAAGCAGGGCGCGGCCGATGGCGACGCGTTGGCGCTCCCCGCCGGAAAGATTGCGCGGACGGCGATCGAGCAGGGAACCGAGTTCGAGTAACTCGACGATCGTCGCAAGGTCGATATCGTCGGCGGCATTGCGCGCGGTGGTGCCGTAGAGCAGATTCTGGCGCACGCTCAGATGCGGGAACAGGCGGCCGTCCTGGAATACGTAACCGATGCGGCGCGCCGACGCCGGCACGCAGACGCCGCGCGTGCTGTCGAGCAGACATTCACCGTCGATCGCAATGCGGCCCGATTGCGGCGCGAGCAGACCGGCAATCGCGTTCAGCACACTGGTCTTGCCGGCGCCGGAATGACCGAACAAGGCCAGCGTGCGTGCGTCGGAACGAAACGCAACATCGATATCGAGATCGGCAAACGTGTGTCGCAGGCTCAATTCAATCATCGAAGCGATTCCTCCACGGCGCGCCCCCGGCAATGACGGTCGCCGCAGCGCTCGACGCGAACGCCACCACGAGAGAGACGATCGCGAGCCGACGCACGCCGGGCATGCCGCCGGGTGTGTTCAACAACTCGTAGATCGCAATCGGAAGCGTGCGGGTTTCGCCTGGAATATTCGAGACGAAGCTGATCGTCGCACCGAATTCGCCGAACGCGCGCGCGAATGCGAGCACGCAACCGGCCGCAATGCCGCGCAACGACAACGGCAGGGTTATCGTCGTGAAGCGGCGCCATGCGCGCGCACCGAGTGTTTCGGCTGCGGCTTCGAGGCGACGATCGACGTTGTCGAATGCGACCCTGATCGACATCACCAGCAACGGGAAACCCATGACCGCCGCCGCGATCACCGCGCCGGTCCAGCGGAACGCGACGACGATGCCGATGCCGGCCAATGCTTCGCCGAATGCACCGTGCCGACCGAACAGCGCGAGCAACGCGTAACCGGTCACCACCGGCGGCAGGATCAACGGCAGGAACATCAACGCCTCGATCAGCACGCGTCCGGGAAAGCGCTTGCGCGACAGCAGCCACGCGAGCGCGAGCGCAAACGGCAACGCGCAGGCCACGCTGAGCAGGCCGACGCGCAGGCTCAACGCAAGCGCCTGCCACTCGTCGTGCGTCAGAGCACCCATGTTGGCGTGGTGCGGATTGCGTTATTCGGGCGGCGCGTCGAAACCATATTCGCGGAAGATCGCCTGTTCGGGCGCGCTGCGCAACAGCTCCATCAGCTTGTGCGCGGCCGGTGAATCCTGGCCGGCGACGAGCGCGGCCGGATACACGATCGGCACGTGCGTCGATTCCGGAAACGTTGCGACGACGCGTACGCTCGGCTCCGAAACCGCGTCGGAGCGATACACGACACCGAGCGGCGCTTCCGCGCGCGCAACGAAATTCAGTGCGGCGCGCACGTTCTCCGCGGACACCACGCGCGCGCTCGCTGTGTCCCAAACACCAAGCTGGGTCAGTGCGGCTTTCGCGTACTTGCCGGCCGGCACGCTGTTGGGTTCGGCGAGTGCGAGATGGCCATCCTTGCCGAGCGCGGCAGCGATGTCGACGCCAGGCACGAGGTCGAGCTTCAGCGTGCTGCCCTTCTGCGCTATCAGCACGAGCCTGTTGCCGAGCAGGTTCGTGCGCGAGCCAGCGACGAGCAACTTCTTTGCGTCGAGATAATTCATCCAGTCCTGGTCTGCCGAAACAAACACAGCGGCGGGTGCGCCGGCCTCGATCTGTTTCGCCAGCTGCGAACTTGCGGCATAGCTGACCTTGACGCTGCCGAGCGCCGTGACGTCGGGGGATGCGACGATCTTGTCGAGCGATGGTTTGAGACTCGCTGCGGCGAAGACGAGCAGCTCGTCGGCGAAGGCCGCGAACGGAGCAAGCAGCAGGCTGGCGAACAGAGCCAGCACCGTCGCAAGGCGGCGCGGACGCTGTACGAAATCGGACAAGGGCTGGGTCATCGTTGCGCGCTTGGCCTCGATATGGTTCATGGAACATATCGCTTTCCGACCGCGTGCGCGAGCCGGCACGGAAACCGATGAGGACGTCGCGGGTCGCGCTATCATGCTGCGCACCACCACCAACGCCACCATCGAGCCGATGA
>JBDSBK010000431.1:0-4185 GCA_039921645.1 Dokdonella sp. | reverse complement strand
ACGGCGGCAGCTCGCGAAACGCGAGCCAGCTCAACGCCGTCGCGACGGCGACATGGCCGACATGCATCGGCGACTCGACATCGAGCTCGCGCTCCAGCCAGTCGTAACTCGCGTGCAATTTCTGCAGATAGCCGTCGGCGAGCGCCGGATAGCGCAGTTCGACAGGGCGGCGCGCGGTTTCCCAGCGCAGAGCGATGCCGGCATCGGCAAGTCCCTGCGCCACGGCCTGCACGCGCAGCGCCTGCCAGCGCTCTTCGCCGCCCGCCGGAATCAGCTTGCGGCCGTCGTGCAGGGTATCGAGATAGGCGCAGATCACATCCGAATCGAAGATCGGCGCCTCTCCGGCACGCACCAGCACCGGCACCTTGCCGAGCGGGTTTTCGGCGAAGACGTGCTCGTTGCGTTGGGTCGGACTGGTTTCGTGGTGCACGACCTCGATGCGTTCGGCGAGGCCGGTTTCGTGCGCGAACACCAGTGCCTTGCGCGCATAGGGTGAATGCGTCTGGTAGAGGAGCTTCATGCGCACCTGTCGCGCGTTGCGCGCGCAATGCATGTGCTGTCATCGCGGCGCGCCGCGCCCGGCTCGGGCATCCCAGCAGACCCGCGTGCGCGCTCGATCAAATCCGCTTGCGTGTTGAAATCCATACACTCGCCTCGATTGAAGCGGGCATGCTAGGCGCGCGGTCGCGAATGTCGGCCGCGATCTGCGCCAGGTTCGTGCGTTTTTTCAGCGGATTGCGGGATGGGAGTGTGCGTGATGGAACTGGATCGATTCGATCGCCAACTGCTGAATCTGGTCCAGCAGGACGCGGGTCAAACGGCGGAACGCCTGGCCGAGCAAGTCAGCCTGTCGCCGTCCGCGATCCAGCGTCGACTGCGGCGCCTGCGCGAAGAGGGCGTGATCGTGCGCGAAATCGCGGTCGTCAATCCGCGCAAGATCGGTCGCCCGGTGCATTTCGTCGTCTCGGTGCAGGTCGAGCACGAGCGGCCGGGCATGATGGGGCAGCTGCGCCAGTGGCTGGCTGCGCAGGAACACATCCAGCAGGTCTTCTACGTGACCGGCGAAGCCGATTTCATCCTCGTCGTCACGGCGCCGGACACCGAAAGCTTCGACGTGCTGATGTCGCGCATGCTCGAGGAGAACACGAACGTGAAGCGGTTCACGACCAACGTGGTGATGACCGTCGTCAAGCAAGGCCTGGATATTCCGGTGCCGCGCGACAGCGACGCATGACGGCGATCTGCTGAAGTCGACACGCCGTTTTCGAGCGGCTGATCGCCCTTCGTTGCGGCTTTCCCGCATTGCCCGCGCATCTTCGCGGCCACGCACCGCCGCGTTCGGCCAGACTGGCCGCATGCATGACATGACACTGATCGACGCGGCTTCGCGAGCTGCGCATCTCTGGCCGGACTATCGGCCGACGCGACTGCTCGAACTGCCGGCGCTTGCGCGTGCGGCGAACGTCAGACGCGCGTTCGCCAAGCTCGAAAACGAGCGGCCGCTCGGCAATTTCAAGGTGTTGGGCGGCATGACCGCGGGACTGCGCGCGCTCGCGCGTGCGTTCGACAAGGACCCTCGCGATACGCCATCACGGCGCCTGATCTGCGCCAGCGATGGCAACCACGGGCTCGCCGTCGCGGCGGCTGCGCAGCGCGCGGGTGCGCGGGCGTCGATTTATCTTCCGGCTACGGTAAGCCGCGACCGTGCGGCACGCATCGAGTCGCAAGGCGGCGAGATCGTCTGGATCCGCGGCACCTACGACGATGCGGTCGAGGCGGCGTGCTCCGCCGCTTCGCGCGGAGAAGGCCTGCTGATACCCGACACGACCAGCGACCCGCACGACGCGGTCGTCGCGGATGTGATGGCGGGATATCGGCTGCTCACGCGCGAGCTTGAAGCGCAGTGGCGCGAGCACGCGGGCGAACATCCGAGCCACGTGTTCGTGCAGGCGGGCGTGGGCGGCCTTGCGGCGGCGATCGCCGATGGTCTGCGCGGCACGCCGTGCGAACCGGCGCGGCTGGTGATCGTCGAGCCGGCATCCGCGGCCTGCGTCGGCCATGCGCTCGCGCTCGGATATCCGGCACGCATCGACGGCGATCTGCACACCTGCGCGGACATGCTGGCCTGCGGACTTGCTTCTGCTCCTGCCATCGAAGTTCTGCTGCGCCACGACGCGCGTGCGGTCGTCGTCGGCGAGGCGGAATTGCAGGAAGGAGTACCGAAACTGCGAAGCGCGGGCGGTCCCGCCACGACGCCTTCCGGTGCGGCCGGCCTCGCCGGCCTCGCGCATGTGGCAGCGCGCGAGGCGCTGCGACGCGAGCATCGGCTGGACGCAAACAGCGTGGTGCTGCTGGTCGTCACGGAAGGCGCCTTCGATCCGCCGGGCTGAGATACGCGGCCATCGCGGAGGCTACGCCAGCAGACGCCGCGCAAACACGCGCGTCCGCGGCGACTGGCATCGACGCGGTCCAGCCCGGACAATGCGCACTCGCGCCACTTGCCGGAGCCCCCGTGTCCATGAAGTCGATCTCGTTGTCCCAGTATCTGCTCGAGGAGCAGCGCGCCGGTCATATCAATGCCGACCTGCGTCTGCTCATCGAGGTCGTCGCGCGCGCCTGCAAACGCATTTCGATCGCGACCGCCAAAGGTGCGCTCGGCGGTGTGCTCGGCAGCGCGGGTACCGAGAACGTGCAGGGCGAGACGCAGAAGAAGCTCGACGTGCTGTCGAACGAGATCCTGCTCGAAGCGAATGCCTGGGGTGGTCATCTCGCTGCGCTGGCTTCGGAGGAGATGGATGATCCGCATCCGATCCCGGACCGCTATCCGAAGGGTGAATACCTGCTCGTGTTCGATCCGCTCGACGGTTCGTCGAACATCGACGTGAACATCTCGGTCGGTACGATCTTCTCGGTGCTGCGTTGCCCCGAGGGCGTGAAGCCGGATGAAAAGGCATTCCTGCAACCGGGCACGCAGCAGGTTGCCGCGGGCTATGCAATTTACGGATCGAGCACCGTGCTCGTGCTGACGCTCGGCGATGGCGTGCAGGCATTCACGCTCGATCGCGAGCAAGGCAATTTCCCGCTCACGCAATCGAACATGCGCATTCCCGAAGACACCTCCGAGTTCGCGATCAACATGTCGAACATGCGCCACTGGGAAGCGCCGATGCGCGGCTACATCGAGGAACTGCTCGCCGGCAGCACCGGCCCGCGCAGCCGCGACTTCAACATGCGCTGGGTCGCATCGATGGTCGCCGACGTGCATCGCATCCTCACCCGCGGCGGCATTTTCATCTACCCGCGCGACAACAAGGACCCGGGCAAGCCGGGCAAACTGCGTCTGATGTACGAGGCCAATCCGATGGCGATGATCGTCGAGCAGGCCGGTGGGGCAGCGACCGACGGCCACCGCCGCATCCTCGACATACAGCCGGAAAAACTGCATCAGCGCGTCGCGGTTTTCCTCGGCTCGAAAAACGAGGTCGAGCGCGCGACCGCCCGTCACCGCGACGCAAAGGCGGAGTAAAACTTAGGCTGGCGGATCGCGCCGGCGCGTATGGTTGACCGCGCCGAGGATGCACGCGCCGAGCAGCACGACCGCGCCGACCACGATCCATTGCGGCTGCACATGCAGCAACACTGCTCCATAGACGAGGCCGCCGATCAGGACGATCGCGCCGATGAGATACAGTCCGAACGATGACATGGGCATCTCCTTGAACAATGATCGCCGCATCGTCCGCCCCTGCACCTGAACGCCCCGCCACCGAGCCCATGTCCAGCAACGATTTCATCGAGGTGTACGAGAACGCGCTCGATGCGCAGGTCTGTCGTGACCTGATATCGAACTTCGAGACGAGCAGCAAGCTCACGCGCGGCGCGACCGCCGGCGGCGTCAACACGCGACTCAAGGACAGCTGGGACCTGGACGTCAGCCGTCACGCGGAATGGAAGAACGCGGAAAACCTGCTCAATGGCGCGATGTTGCGCGGCATGCTCGCGTATATCCGCAAGTACACCTATCTCGCGCTCGCGCCGACCGCGCTGTATCGCAAGCGTGCAGAAGGCGGCGAGACGCAGATGCTCGGCCTCGACGACGTGCGCGCATTGCCGGATGCGGACCTGCAGCGCCTCGTCACGCAATTGTTCCGGCCCGGCGGCATCAACATCCAGCGCTATTTTGCC
>JBDSBK010000430.1:0-2802 GCA_039921645.1 Dokdonella sp. | reverse complement strand
CGCACTGAGCGACACGCCGCTGCTGGTCGGCAACGCGATCGAGGTTTCGTTGCCGGAGCGCGATGTCGCCAAGACCATGGCCGTGCCACGCGATGCGCTGGTGATGCGCGCGGACGGCAGCTACGTCTTCCGCGTGACCAGCGACGGTGGCAGCGAGCGCGTCAGCGTGCGCGCTGGCGCGAGCGATGGCCAACTGACGGCCGTCGAAGGCCTGCTCAACGCGGGTGATCTCGTCGTCGTGCGCGGAGCCGAACGCCTTGCGCCGGGACAGAAGGTGCAGATCGCCGCACAAGGCACGGTGGCAGCGAACACTGCGAGTCTCGCGCCGGCCGCCAAGCCGCCCGGCTGATGCAACCCTGTTTCGTCGAATCCCCTGCGCATCGCAAGGGATTCGACATTGCGTTCACGCTGCCGAATGGATGCGATAGCACGGCACGTAGCGCGCGCCCGGCAACTTCATGCGGTGTTGCGCAACGAAACTTGCCAGCAGCGCATCCAGCGCCTGCATGATGTCGCGATCGCCATCGATCTCGAACGGACCGTTCTTCTCGATCGCGCGCATGCCCTCTTCCTTCACGTTGCCGGCGACGATGCCGGAAAATGCGCGCCGCAGGTTCGCGGCGAGCTGGTGCGGCGGCTGTGCATGGTGAAGGTTCAACGCAGCCATCGCGGCGTGCGTCGGGTGGAACGGTTCCTGCAATTCACGTTCGATGTGCAGCGCCCAATTGAAATAGAACGCATCCTGGGTGTCGAGGCGGTTGATGCGCACCCGTTCGATGCCCCTGTGAATCTGCCGAGAGACCTCGCGTGGATCGTCGACGATGATCTTGTAGTGACGAGCGACGTCGTCGCCGAGCACGAGGCGCAGGAAACGATCGATCTGCTCGAAATACGCGGCCGATTCGCGCGGACCGGTGAAGATCAGCGGGAACGGACTGTTCGCGTTGTCCGGGTGCAGCAGGATGCCGAGCAGGTAGAGGATTTCCTCCGCTGTCCCGACGCCGCCTGGAAACACGATGATCGCGTGGCCGATGCGGACGAAAGCTTCGAGGCGCTTCTCGATATCCGGCATGATCACGAGATTGTTGACGATCGGGTTCGGCGATTCGGCCGCGATGATGCCAGGCTCGGTGATGCCGATGTAGCGGTTCGTGCGGCGGCGCTGCTTCGCATGCGCGATCGTCGCCCCCTTCATGGGGCCCTTCATCGCGCCGGGTCCGCAGCCGGTGCAGATGTCGAACGCGCGCAGGCCGAGCTCGTAGCCGACGCGCTTGGTATACAGGTATTCCTCGCGCCCGATTGAATGACCGCCCCAGCAGACGACGAGGTTGGGGTCGACGTTCGGCCGCAGCACGCGTGCGTTGCGCAGGATCTCGAACACCGCATTGGTGAGGCCGGAAGAATCCGAGAGATCGAACAGACCGGCAGCGATCTTGTTCGCCACGTAGACGATGTCGCGCACGACCGCAAACAGGAGTTCATTGACGCCACGGATCATGTGGCCATCGACAAAGGCATCGGCCGGCGCGTTCTTCAATTCCAGCTTGACGCCGCGATCCTGCTGCAGGATCTGTATGTCGAAATCAGGGTAACGATCGAGCAAGGCGCGCGCGTCGTCGCTCGCGCTGCCCTGCGTCAGCACGGCGAGCGCGCAGCGACGCAACAATTCGTGCAGGCCGCCCGTACCGGCGTCGCGCAAACGCGCGACTTCCTGACGCGACAGGAGATCAAGGCCAGCAACTGGCGAAATGCGTGCACTCACCGTTGCGTGGCTAAGCAACTCGGGTTCCATCCGTCCATCCTTCTTGCGTATTCGTGCCGGTCGCGCCGGCGAAGACTGCTAGCAATGCCAAACCCGCGCGCGCAGGTCAAGTGCACCGGCCGGACGCGCCTGCAATTGCTTCTGCATCGCGCCCCGCACGGACGCGGAACGTGTCCGCGGGTGCACGGAGCACCAGTGAACCAGGCGTACCGTCCATCCATGGACGCGCCTGCAATAGCTCCTGCATTGCAGGCATACCGTCCATCCATGCCGGAATTTGCTCCTGCAATTCCGGCATTCGGGCCATCCATGGCCGTCAAAAGCAAACGGCCGGCGCAAGGCCGGCCGTTTGAGTGAAGCGACGATGGATCGTCAGAACGTGTAGCGCAACGTCACCAGCACCGACCAGCGCGACTGGGCGACGTTGTCTTCCTTGATGTAGGCCGGCGCATTGTAGTTGCCGCCACTCGTCGTCGGCAGCGCATAAATGTACTGGCCGGTTGCCGGATCGACGCCGCGGAAGTTCGCCAGGCTGCGTGTGAAACCGCCGGCGCTTGCAAACGGCACGTCGTAGATCTGTCCCCAATCCTTGTTCAGCAGATTGCCGAGATTGAAGATGTCGAAGCGGATTTCACCCTTGTTGCCCTTGAACAGGCCCGGGATTTCCTGACGCAGGCTCAGGTTGATCTGGTTGATCCACGGCGAAGTAGCACCGTTCTGACCGACCGTACCGCCCTGGTGATTGCTCAGGTACTTGTTGTCGTGGATGAAGGCGTAGAATTGGTCGATCGCCGTCTGCGACGTTCCCTGCACGAACTGCACTTGTCCGGGCTTCGGCACGAACAGCAGGTCGTTGTTGGAAACACCATCGCCATTGGCATCGTTGCCGTAGACAAAGCTGTACGGCTGACCAGAGTGACCGTCATAGAACGCGGAAACGCTCGAAGCATAGTCACCGAAGAAATTGTGCTGCCAGGTCAACGAGCCGAGGATGCGCGCCTTGATGTCGTAGTTCGAGCGATATGCCACCGCTTCGTTCG
>JBDSBK010000429.1:0-9445 GCA_039921645.1 Dokdonella sp. | reverse complement strand
TGACTTCGGCGACCAGGGTGTACAGACGACGCGCCAATTGCGCGAAACGACGCGCGGCGAGCAGCGAGGTCGCACCGCGCGCTTCCTCGACGAGGTCGTACATGCGCGGCAATTCCGCATCGAGCAGTTCGTCGTAGTAGCGCAGTTCGAGCAACTGCGCGTTGGCCACCTCGAGCACATCGGCAACATCGAAATCGCCGCGCGGCTCGTAGATGAAGGCGCGATCCCATGTCAGCACGACGAGGTCATCCTCGTAGTAGGAAAAACTCTGGCGCAGCAGGTCGCGGCGGGCACCTTCGGAAAGCTTGCGCTGCTCGCCGGAAAGCAACGCGGCAATATCGATCTGGTTCTGCAACTCGACTGCGCTCAATGGCTCGCCGAGCTGGTGCACAACGGCGAGCAGATAGTCCTCCTCCAGCGTCGCGCTCGATGGTCGCTCCAGCGCGGGCGCCACCAGCGCGCGCACCTGCCCGAGCAATTCGTCCCAGACCGCATGGCTTCCGGCGGGACCGATGAGTTGATCCACCGTCAGTACGGCGCCGACGAAATCCGACCACGCGAGGTCCGCGACCGGCATGCGCACGGCCAGCACGACGACGCCGAACTCATAGAACCGCGCGGTGACGCTGGCCTCGACCGCGTTGCCGGCAATGTCCAGGCGCAGTGGCGGCAGCCCCAGCGACACCGGCGGCACACCGAACGCGACCGCTTTCTCGGGCACCGAACTCAGGCGACCGCGATTGCTCACCATGCTGGTATGCGCCGCGCAGAGCGCTTCGACCCGCGCGAGATCGATCGAATAAGCAAGGTCGAAATGGCGCAGGGCAACGATGGCACCCGACTGGATCGTCACCTCGGCGGCAGGCATGTGATGCGTCAATGGCAGTTCCGGTACGGCAGGTTGCGCCGCGAATGTGACGTGGGGAAGCGAATCGTACGTGCAGGGGCTTGCGGACAGATACCGATATACGTACATTAGTACGTATGAACACCGATCGCCTGACCGCCAACCAGCAACGCGTGCTCGATTGCATACAACGCCATCTGGCGCTGTATGATCGTGCCCCGACGCTACGCGAAATCGCGGAAAATCTTGGGCTTAGCAGTCATAGTTCAGCCCAGGATTATGTTGAGGCACTGGTCCGCAAAGGCGTCCTCGAACGTTCACCCCATCACCGCGGCCTGCGCCTGCCGCAACGCTCACGGGCGCCGGCGGCAACCCATCTTCCCCTCGTCGGGCGGGTTGCTGCCGGCAGCCCGATCCTTGCTGCCGAAAACATCGAAGCCCATCACGGCGTCGATCCCGAGCTGTTCCGCCCACGCGCCGATTACCTGCTGCGCGTCGTCGGGCTCAGCATGCGCGATGCGGGCATCCTCGATGGCGACCTGATCGCTGTCCATCGCAGCGCCACGGCCGACAACGGCCGCATTGTCGTCGCGCGTCTCGACGATGAAGTCACGGTCAAGCAACTCGAACATCGCAACGGCCATGTGCGCCTGCTGCCGGCGAATGCGGATTTCGAGCCGATCGAGGTCGATCCGCGTCGCCATGCGTTCGCGATCGAAGGCCTTTATGTCGGCCTGATCCGCGCTGCCAGCCCATCAAAAATCCAGCGACAAGGATAAGTTGCGATGCTTACCTCACCTGCTCTCGACGTTGCTGCGTCCGCTTTCGAAACTGCGGGTTTCGTCCAGGTGCCGCTGCCGGCACCTGCGCCACGCACAAACCCAGACATTCGCGCTCCCCGCGACGATGCCGCCCTTGCCGATGTGCTGCGTCATCCCGGTATCTGGCGCCGTGGCACGAAGCCGGGCACCCGCGGCGATGCGCAGCCCACCGGGCTCGCCGAACTCGATGCGCTGCTGCCCGGCGGAGGCTGGCCACGTGGCGCGCTCAGCGAGATCCTCATCGAACAGGATGGCATCGGCGAATGCAGCCTGTTGCTGCCCGCATTGGCCGCATTGACGCAGGCGCGCAAACGCGTGGCACTCGTCGCGCCACCGTATGTGCCATACGCGCCGGCACTCCTCGCTGCCGGTGTCGACCTTGCGCAACTCGTGCATATCGA
Organism: Dokdonella sp.; assembly: GCA_039921645.1. GTDB lineage: Bacteria > Pseudomonadota > Gammaproteobacteria > Xanthomonadales > Rhodanobacteraceae > Dokdonella_A. The sequence goes on along the minus strand of JBDSBK010000429.1, from coordinate 7,376 downwards.
TGCCAGCGCTGCGGATACGCATTGGACGGCCGAGCAATGCCTGAGGGCCGGCTGCTGCGGGGCCGTGCTGAACTGGTTGCCGCAGGCCGACTATCAGCAATTGCGTCGCCTGCAGCTCGCTGCCGAAACCGGTGCCGCGATCGGCTTCGTGTTTCGTCCGCTGGGTGCGGCGAGCCAGGCCAGTCCCGCTGCATTGCGCATCCAGGTTACCGCATCCGAAAACGGGCCGCGCATCGATGTACTGAAATGCCGCGGCCGCTTCGGCAACAGCACCACGGCAATCCGGCTGCGCGCCTGATTGCATCGAGGCATGCGTGCTCTGGGCCTGCCTCCGGTTTCCGCAACTGGCGCTCGATGCGATTCGCATCGATGCGGACATGCCTTCCCCTGAATCCAGGGGGGCGTCATCCTCGCGCAAGCCGGGATCCGGTTCTTTTACATCGGCTTCATCGATGTCGACTTCATCGACGTCCGCCGCATCGGGGGCGTCAGCAACGGCCCCGTTTGCCGTCATCGACGGACCGCTGCCGCGACGGCACATCCTTCTCGCCAATGCAGCGGCGATGAAATGGGGCGTGCGCGACGGCCAGCCCCTGGCAACGGCACAGATGTTCTGCCCTCGCCTCGCCGTCGCACCGCGCGATGTGGCGGCCGAGCGCCAGCGTCTGGAAACGCTTGCTGCCTGGGCCTATCGCTACAGTGCCGAAATCCACCTCGCGTCCGTGGATACGATCTTCATCGAGGTCGGCGCCAGCCTCGCCCTGTTCAAGGGCTGGCCCGTACTGGAACGGCGCTTGCGCAGCGAGCTCGGTGCATTCGGTTGCGCTTTCTCGCTGGCCATGGCGCCGACGGCAAACGGCGCACGCGTGCTCGCGACGCAATCGGATGGCATCGCAATCCCCACGCTCGAACCCCTCGTGTGTGCGCTTGGCGCCGTGCCGCTTGCAGCCAGCGGCCTCGACATGAAGACCGTCGCCGCATTGAACGGCATGGGCTTTCGCCATCTGCGCGACGTGTTCCGGCTGCCGCGCGCGGAACTCACGCGGCGCATCGGCGAGGACGCACTCGATCACCTCGATCGCATGCGCGGCCGTATCGGCGAGGCGCTACCGCGCTGGCGGCCGCCGGACAAGTTCGAGCAGCGTATCGAATTTTCATTCGGCGTCGAATCCCATACTGCGCTCGCGTTTCCGCTGCAACGCCTGATCCGCGAATTTGCGCTGTTCCTGATCGCACGTGATGGCGGCGTGCAACGCTTCAGCCTCGTGCTCGGGCATGAGCGCAATGCGTCCACACGCGTCGATGTCGGCCTGCTCGCACCGCAACGCGATGCGGCGAACCTGCTCGAACTCGCGCGGGCACGTCTGGAGCGCATTGAATTGCATGCACCCGTGCATGCGCTGACGCTGCGTGCCGACGACCTGCCACCGTTGTGTCCGCTGCATCAGGACTTGTTCGACAATCGCCGCCGCGAAGAACTCGATTGGCCTGCACTCGCCGAGCGCCTGCGCGCGCGACTCGGCGATGAAGCCCTGCAGGGCCTGGTTTGCGCTGCGGACCATCGCCCCGGTCGCGCGTGGCGGTACACCGTACCTGCAAGTGGGAGCGGCTTCAGCCGCGATGCTCTTTCTTCCCGAGCCCGAGCCAAGGGCGTCGCGGCTGAAGCCGCTCCCACAAAGGCCGCTCCCACAAGGGCCGGTTCCACAAAGGCCGATTCCATTAAAGCCGTTCCCACAGAAGCCGATTTCATGAAAGGGGCTTCCATGAAAGAAATAGCAATCACGACCGAAACCGCAAAGACGCGCCCGTTCTGGTTGCTGCGCCGCCCTATCGTGCTGCGCGAAGCACCCGCGCGCATCCTTGCCGGCCCCGAGCGCATCGAAAGCGGTTGGTGGGATGAACACGACCAGCGCCGCGACTACTACGTCATCGAGACCCGCCGCGGCCAGCGGGCGTGGGCTTTCGTCGAAGCGGGCGCAACGGTCGAAGTCGGTGCATTGGTTTTTCTCGCGAAAAATGAAAACCGCTCAACGATGGGCTGGACGCTGCATGGATGGTTCGCATGAAACCGCCGCAGCGTCCAAAGCCACGTCGCCTGCGCCCAGCGCTCGAACCGGATCTGCCCGAAGCAGGCATCGGTGATGATCCGCGCAGCGCGTTGCACAAGATACTGAAACGTAATACCGATGGCTTGTTACGCAACCAGTACGGCCCTCTACGCGCGAGCGTCGCACCGGACAGCGCTACGGGTACGCGTTCCGAAGCGACTATCGGTTCGTGCATACACCATCCCCACCCAACCTCGGGCATCCTGCCCCAAGGCCCAGTCTGCACTTCCCCGTGCAGCCGTTCGCCGGCGCGCGGCATGCCGCGCGAAATCCCGGCTCACCCCTTGAAGGGGAGGGCTTTGGATGGAGCCGTTCCACAAACCAATGCTCCGCATGACGCGCGCTATGCCGAACTGCACTGCCTGTCGAATTTCTCGTTCCAGCGAGGAGCTTCCGACGCGGAGGAATTGTTTCAACGCGCGCAGGACCTCGGCTATCGCGCACTCGCGATCACTGACGAGTGCTCGCTTGCGGGGATCGTGCGCGCGCTCGAAGCGTTCGACCGGAACGTGGAGCGAGCGCAGGAAGATCGCAAAAAAACAACCGTCGCCCTGCTCGTCGGCACCGAAGTGCAACTCGCCGATGGCCCGAAGCTCGTGCTGCTCGCGCGCAATCAGGACGGCTATACGGATATCTGCAAGCTGATCACCACAGGTCGCCGGCGCAGTGCGAAAGGCGAATACCACGTGACGCGCATGGATGCGGAGCAACTCGGCGACGGCGTGCTGGTACTGGCGATCTGCGCGACTCATCTGGAATGGGTGGCGCAGCATTTCCACGGTCGTGCCTGGCTGGCGGTCGAACTGCATCGCGGTCCCGACGACGCAGCGCGCCTGGCTGCGCTACGCAACCTCGGCGCCCGGCATGACCTGCCGCTGGTCGCAGCCGGCGACGTGCACATGCATCAGCGACGACGACGCGCATTGCAGGATGTGATGACCGCAATTCGCATCGGCCGCACCATCGCGGAAGCCGGGCATGCCTTGTTTCCCAATGGCGAACGGCATCTGCGCAAGGTCGACGATCTCGCTGCGCTGTACCCGGATGACCTGATCTCGGAAACGCTGCGCATCGCATCGATGTGTACCTTCGACTTGCGAAGATTGAAATACGAATATCCGCATGAACTCGTTCCGCCCGGCATGGATGCCGCGACTCATTTGCGTCAGCTGGCTTATGCGGGTGCCGTGAAACGCTTTCCCGGCGGCATCTCGCAGAAAGTGCGTGATGCACTCGAAAACGAACTCGCGCTCATCCGAAGAAAGGGGTTCGAGGCATTCTTCCTGACGGTCTACGACATCGTGGACTGGGCGCGCGAGAAACGAAAAATCCTCTGCCAGGGGCGAGGTTCTTCAGCCAACTCGGCAGTGTGCTATTGCCTGGGTATTACCGCCGTCAATCCCGACGAAGGCCATCTTCTATTCGGCCGTTTTCTTTCGGACGAACGCGACGAGCCGCCGGACATCGACGTCGACTTCGAACACGAACGTCGCGAAGAAGTCCTCCAGTACGTGTTCAACAAGTACGGCCGCGAACGTGCCGCGATTGCAGCAACCGTGATCAGCTATCGCGGCAAGAGCGCGGTACGCGACGTCGGCCGTGCACTCGGCGTTCCCGAAGACCAGCTCGACAACCTGACCGGCATGTTCTCGCGCGTGCGCAGCGATCGTCCGCTCCGGGACTGGCTGCGCGAGCGCGGCTTCGACCCGTCAAGCCAGGTGCTGCATCGTCTTTTCAAGCTTGCGAACGAGATCCGCGGCTTCCCCCGGCATCTGTCGCAGCATGTCGGCGGCTTCGTGATTTCAGAACAGCCATTGCATCATCTCGTGCCGGTCGAAAATGCATCGATGCCGGATCGAACCATCATCCAGTGGGACAAGGATGACCTTGAGACAATGCTGCTGCTCAAGGTCGATTGCCTCGCGCTCGGCATGCTGACCTGCCTGCGCAAGTGCTTCAGCCTGCTGCGCGACCATCACGGCATTTCGCATGAACTTGCCAGCATTCCGCGCGACGACCCGCCGACCTACGCGATGATCCAGGCAGCCGACACGGTCGGCGTATTCCAGATCGAGTCGCGTGCGCAGATGTCGATGCTGCCGCGGTTGCGACCGAAAGTTTTCTACGATCTCGTCATCGAGGTCGCGATCGTGCGACCGGGACCGATCCAGGGAGGCATGGTTCATCCGTATCTCAAGCGCCGCAACAATCCCGCAGCGGTGCAGTACGAATCGCCTGGAATCGAACGCGTACTCGGCCGCACGCTCGGCGTACCGATCTTCCAGGAACAGGTCATGGAACTGTTGCAGGTCACAGCCGACTTCACCCCGGGTGAAGCCGACCAGTTGCGTCGATCCATGGCTGCCTGGAAGCGCCGTGGAGGACTCGAGCATTTTCACGACCGTATCTTCGAGGGCATGGCGAAGAATGGCTATTCGAAGGAATTTGCCGAGCGGATTTACCAGCAAATTCAGGGCTTCGGTGAATACGGATTTCCCGAATCGCACTCCTACAGCTTCGCTTTGCTTGCGTATGCCTCGTCATGGTTCAAGAAAAATCATCCTGCGGTCTTCACCTGCGCGCTCCTGAACTCGCAACCCATGGGTTTCTACCAGCCCTCCCAGCTGATCCAGGACGTGCAGAAAAATGGCGTCCAGGTGCTGTCTGCGGATGTTTCGGAAAGCACATGGGATTGCACGCTGGAACCCATGCGGACAGAAGATGCTTCCTGCTCTCCCGAGGATGCCTCTTCATGCCGGATGACTCCTCTCGCTTTGCGCCTCGGCCTGCGCGAAATCCGCGGCCTGTCCGAAGAACTCGCCGTCCGGCTCGTCGATGCGCGCAACGAAGCGCCGTTTCGCGACGTTGCCGACATGACGCGACGCGCCCGCGTGACGGCCTCGGAACGCGCACGCCTCGCCGACGCGGGCGCATTGCAGAGTCTCAGCGGTCATCGCTATCGCGCGCGCTGGGAAAGTGCCGGCGCGGAGTTGCCGGCGCCGATACTCGCGCAGGCGACGATCACCGAAGCGATGGTGGAACTGAGGCAGCCGTCATTGCGCGAAGACGTGATGACCGACTACGCAACACTGGGGCTTTCGCTGACGCAGCATCCGCTCTCGCTGGTACGCATCGAGCTCGCGCGTCGTCGCGTGTCGCCAGCCAGCGCGACCACGGAGGCGGTGAACCGCGGTCGATCACTGCGCTGTGCCGGTCTCGTCACCGTGCGTCAGCATCCGGGCACGGCGAAAGGCGTCACCTTCGTCACGCTCGAAGACGAAACCGGCATCGTCAATGTCGTGGTCTGGCGTGCGCTGGCGCAGAAGCAGCATCGCGTGCTGCTCGAATCGACCGTGATGGCCGTCGACGGCGTGCTCGAAGCGAGCGATGGCGTACATCACCTGATCGCGAAACGCCTGCACGACTTCAGTGCGTTGTTGCCGGAGTTCGGTTTCCGGTCACGCGATTTCCACTGATGTGTCCGGCAGCGGAAGACCGTCAATTCGAGCGGCTTTGCACGCGTTGCGCGAACACCGCCTGTTCCAGCTCGGCCACCACCGGATGTGCGGAGAAGAATCCGAACATTCGTGCCGTCGGCATGAACCTGATGGCATCGCCGAATTCCGTCGTGCGACGGAAATGGATCGTGACCGGATGAATGTTGATCCAGCGATTTTCGGCGACACGATCGATCGACGTCAGCGGCACGGCAATCTCGCGGAGGTAGTTGGAAACGTGGAGGATCGCGCCGTCCATCCGAACCCGCTTCAATGGCGCACAGAACCATAGAATCATGGCGCTCCCCGCAATCCAGCCGAAAAGAAACACCCATTTCATTTCCATGGGCAGATTCTGCCCATTGCGGGCTTGCATCGAGCCAGACCACAACGCCAGCGTCGCAGCACCGAACATGGAGATCCAGATCGCCGGGAACACGAACTTCATGATGAAAGTCTGCGCCGAAGACAGGAATTTCGTTTCCACACGGGTTTCCGATTGAGAGTGAAACTCTGCCGGGACGACACATTCCGACGATTGACTGCGCTGACGTGTCTACGGCGCTTCCAGCGTCCCCGCCATGCGACCCATGAACGGTCGGTAGTAGCGCAACTCGGCGATCGAATCGCGCACGTCGCTGAGCGCGGTGTGCGCCGATTCCTTGGCGAAGCCACGGCTTACTTCGGGCGCCCAGCGTCGCGCGAGTTCCTTGAGGGTGGACACGTCCAGGTTGCGGTAGTGGAAGAACCGTTCGAGGCGCGGCATCAGCCGATAGAGGAAGCGACGGTCCTGGCAGATCGAGTTTCCGCAGATCGGCGATTTGCCCGCGGGCACCCATTGCAGCAGGAACTCCATCGTCAGCGCTTCGGCCGTCGGAATGTCGATCTGCGATTCGACCACGCGCTGCCACAGGCCGGATTTGCTGTGCTGGTTGCGGTTCCAGTCGTCCATCCTTTCAAGTCGCTCGACCGGATGGCGTATGGCGAACTCCGGTCCTTCGGCGAGCGGGTTGAGATCCTTGTCGGTAACGATCGTCGCGATCTCGAGGATCGAGTCGCTATCGGGATCGAGCCCCGTCATTTCGAGGTCGATCCAAACCAGGTTGTTCTCGTCCGCTCCACGCATGCGCTCGTTCCTTGTTCCGTAGCTGTCCAGTCTAGGCAAGCCGCCGCCGCTTGGAAACCCTGCGTTATGCTGCGGCGATGATCCAGACCCTGCTGTGGCACGACTACGAAACCACCGGCGCCGATCCGCGCCGCGATCGACCTGCGCAATTCGCAGCGATCCGCACCACGCTGGAGCTCGAACCAGTCGGCGAGCCGATGTCGATTTTCTGCAAACCTGCAGCGGACGTCCTGCCCCACCCCGAGGCCTGCCTGATCACCGGCATAACGCCGCAGCAGATGCAACGCGATGGCGTGATCGAAGCCGAATTCGCCGCGCTGGTCAACGAGGCGATGGCCGAGCCCGGCACCTGCAATGTCGGCTACAATTCGCTGCGTTTCGACGACGAATTCACGCGCCATCTCCTCTATCGCAATTTCCACGATCCCTACGAACGCGAATGGAAGGACGGCAATTCGCGCTGGGATCTCATCGATCTCGCGCGAATGTGTTACGCGCTGCGTCCGGACGGCATCGAGTGGCCGCGTCGCGATGATGGCAGCGCGAGTTTCCGGCTCGAACACCTCGCGAGGGCGAACCATATCGCGCAGGCGCGTGCGCACGACGCGGTTTCCGACGTCGAGGCGCTGATCGGCCTCGCGCGCC
>JBDSBK010000428.1:0-4611 GCA_039921645.1 Dokdonella sp. | reverse complement strand
CGCATCTTTACGTGACCGTGGGGTCGAACAGCAACGCTGCGGAAAACGGCATGGCGAACGAAGAAAAGCGAGCGGATATCCTAGAAATCGAAACGAAAACAGGTGAAACCGTCATTTTTGCATCAGGACTCCGCAACCCGAATGGATTGGCATGGCAGCCTCAAACCGGCGCGCTATGGACCGCGGTGAACGAGCGTGACGACTTGGGTGGAGACTTGGTCCCGGACTACATGACCAGCGTAACGAGAGGGGCCTTCTACGGATGGCCGTATAGCTATTACGGCGTCCATGTGGATAGTCGGGTGCAGCCGCAGCGTCCGGATCTGGTGGCTACGGCAACCGTGCCCGACTACGCGCTTGGCGCGCACACGGCGTCCCTTGGACTTGCGTTCGATTCGGTGTCCGGATTTCCCTCGCGCTATCAGGGCGGCGCATTTGTGGGCCAACACGGTTCATGGAATCGACGCCCGGCTGTGGGCTACAAGGTGGTTTTCGTGCCGTTCGAAAACGGAAAACCGTCCGGACCGCCAGAAGATTTTCTCACCGGTTTTCTGGATGACCGCGGCAATGCGCTCGGTCGTCCCGTTGGCGTGGCATTCGGCAAAAGCGGCGATCTTCTGGTCGCTGATGACGTTGGCGGAAGGATATGGCGCGTGAGTGCCGGGAGATAACCTCGATCTATCCTCGTACGCATCGCGATTTCCCGTTCACCAGGCGGCGCTGGATGCCTGCATTGATGCAATAACCGCGCAACTTTTTTGAACACGATTCGATGCCAGGCGGGCCTTCATGAATCATGAATGAGGGCAGGGGCGCGTCGCCTGTCTTGACGATCTGAGTCGAGAAACTGTGTTCAATGTTTGGCCATCCCGCGGCTCCTTCTTGCAAATGGGATACCGTGGAGTTTGGCGATCCGAACCGCCGTTTGCGCCAGTCGTGTACGCAACGCCGGTGGCCCGAGCACGATCACTTCGTCGCCCAACCGCATCAGTTCGCGCACGCCGAAGTCGAGCGATTCAATCGGCAGTCTGCATCGCACCCAACCGTGCCGATCGGGTTTTCCGCCGGTTGTTTCAGCCGCACGGGTCACGTGCGGGCCAAGAAGTTCGAGCCGATTCATCCCATCCGGTGAAATGCGCACGTCCGCGTATTCATGGTAGACGCCTGCTTCGTATTCGACGACGGCCTTCGACCAATGCGCAGCGAGGTCGAACTTCGCTGGTCGCTCGAACGCTTCGTCATGAACCGCAGCATCGCGGATATTTGCCGCCCGGTAAGTGTGGATCGACTTTCCGTGCAGCGCCACGAGGTACCAAATTCCGCCTTTTAGCACGAGGCCAAGCGGTGCCAGCTTGCGTTGCCGCGCATCGATCTCGCCGGAGCGCCGATAGCGCAGCGTGAGCATGCGATCGCTCCACAACGCGGACGCGATGACGGGCAGCGCCGGCAGTTGATCGGCACGGTGAAACCAGGCGCCCGCGTCCAGGTGAAAACGCGCAGCGATGCGTTCGGCGCTCGGTTGGACGCTCGCTGGAAGCGCGGCCAGCAACTTCAATCGTGCGGCCGAGAGAACATCCGACAAACCCAACTGCGCGACAGGACCCGGAAGTCCCGCGAGAAAAAGCGTTTCCGCCTCCGACTGGTTGAGACCCGTGAGCGTCGTGCGGTAGCCATCCTTGAGTCGGAAACCCCCGTTGCGCCCACGTTCTGCGTAGACGGGAATGCCTGTCGCGCTCAATTGATCGATGTCGCGGTGGATCGTGCGCACGCCGACTTCGAACTCGTCAGCCAACTCCCTTGCACTCATGCGGCCACGGCTTTGCAGCAGCAACAGGATCGAAAGCAGGCGGCTCGCGAGCATATTTTCATTCCACCATTTAATACATGCCATCAGATGGCATGTTTAGTATTGCATGATATCCGCGGACACCCAAAAGGACCGCTGCATGAATTATTTCCGCATCACGATCGCAACCTGCGCAATGGCCGTTGCGATCGGCTCAGTGCATTCCGCGAAGGCTTCACAGGACGTTCCAGCACCCACGCCGGCGGCCGCCAATCTGGCGGGATTGCACGACTTCGATTTCCTAGTAGGTCAATGGCAGGTTCGGCATCGTCGCTTGAAGGAGCGACTCGCAGACAGCCATGAATGGGTCGAATTCGACGGTACCTGCACCATGCGTCAACTCATGGACGGCTGGGGCAATGTCGACGACAACGTGATGAGCATGCCGACCGGCGCATACCGTGGAGTTGGTTTGCGCTCTTACGATCCAGCGACAGGGCAGTGGGCGATCTGGTGGCTCGATGGACGCAATCCATTCGGCAACCTCGACCCGCCGGTCAAGGGGCGTTTCGAGAGTGGGGTCGGCAATTTCTATTCGAACGACACCCTGCGCGGAAAGACGGTCCGTGTGCGCTACACGTGGTCGCGCATCACGCCGACATCGGCGCACTGGGAGCAGGCTTACTCACCTGATTCCGGACAGACCTGGGAAACGAACTGGACCATGGAATTTCGTCGCAGTTCGTGAGCGAGGGAAGCGAATTCGTGCACGCCTGGCGCGCGCATTTTCGTGCCTTGATGAGACGGGGCAGGGGTGTTGCTGCCAGACGATACGATTGATTGGCGGCACGAATGCTATGCGGGGCCCGTGATACCGGGCCCCGCTGCCTGTTATCGTCAATCCCGCTCTTTGTCGTAGCTCTCACGCATCGGTACGGCCGTGATCTTGTCGTCGTGGATCGCTCTTGCAGCTTCCACCGAATGCTGGAAAGGATAGTGTGCCTTGGTACTCTTCAGCACCGGCTCGAAGCTGTCGTAGGGCACGTCCAGCCGACGCCTTTCACCGACCACGCGACTGTTAACCACCGGCACTTCGTAGTGCAGGCTGGCGACGATATGGATCGCCGGTTCGATGACCTCGCCAGTATCGTAGAGCACGAGTTCGGTGCTCTTCACGACTGCGCGCGTTGCACCATGGGCTTCGCCGCGCAAGCGTGCTTCCAGCGATTTTGCAATGGCATCGGATGGCAACAGTTCCTCAGCGCGGACCTCATGCGCCTCCACCTCGGGCCAGCGTCGCACCATTCCCTGCAGGCGGCCGCGTTCGCCGAGTTGAACCGACAGACGCGATCGACCGAGCACCGGCAAATCACCCAGCTTTCGATTGAATCTCACGTTGACGAGCTTGCGGTACAGGGCTGTGGTCCCGTCCTCGCGGTGGACGCCGAGGTTGAGACCTCCGACATGCGCGAGCACGAGCTCCTCGCGTTGCGGCAGAGGGAAGAGTTTTTCGGCCTGCGCCAGCGCAAGTTTCGCCGCTTCGTCCCCCTCGGGCAGTCCCGGTGTATCTCCTTCGCCGGAATAGCTGGCTAGCCCGCCATTCAATAGCAGATCACCCGAGTGCGTATCGATGCGCAATACGGCGGAGGGATCCTTGGCACTGCGGAACCAGGCTTTGTTCTCGATGTTTCCCTTCAGTTCGGAAATGCGTTCCAGGCTCGCTCCCGCATTTTCTTCCACGCGTTTGACGGTGGCGCGCAGCGATTCGTCATCGAGTGGCTTGGCGCGTTTTACCGAATACACATGAAGCTTCTGTGCTTCGATGCGGATCGGCGTTGCACTCGCGAGGTAATTGACAGCCAGCGCTTCCTGCGCATGAAGGGGAGATACCGCGCCTGACAGACCAGCCAAGGCAAAGGCGAGCATCGACGTGCATAGTTGACGTGACATGGAACGCTCCTCAGTGCTGATACCAGATGCGAAGGTTCTGGTGGTTGTAGGGTGGGTCGGCGACGAAGTGGTAGTAGGTGTCGCCGTCGGCAGGCGGGTACATCACGGCAGCGCCGAATTCATCGTCACGACCTTCGTCATTGATCGCATCGAACCAGGCTTGCCACACGCCGTGGTCGTTTGCGAGCTCTTCGCCGAATGCGTCGCTGACGTCCTGATCGGTGGACTGCCATGACAAGGTATGGAAACCCAGTGCCTGGTGCAGGCCATCGAAGGAGCCACCCGGCTCGCTGACCCACTTGGACCACCAGTCGCTCACTTCGATCGGACTTGGCACGACATCGCAGGATTCGAACGCGATGAATTCGGCGTTGTTGTTACCCCAGCCCCAGTTGGCGCTGCTACCGACATTGCTGATGTCGACGCCACCATCCGTGGTGGAAATGAACCACTGGTTGCCATGCCCGGCGAAGATGGAGATATCCATTGCGTCGGTGCGCTGATCGTTGTTGTCGACGAATTGCGATGCGCGCGCCCAGTAGTACTGTTCGTAGGAGAAGTGTTTCAGGAAGTTGTAGACGACCTCGTCGTGGCCCTGATCCTTGGTACCGGCGTATCCGCCTTCCTGGCGAGCCTGTGCCACGGGGACTGCCGCAAGCAGGCACAACAGAAGCACGGCGAGCGCGCGCGGAATTGCAATCGATCGATAGCAGCGAAGATGTGACATGCGATTTCCTCCCGGATGCGCCGGCACGGAGCAACGAGCTGGAATGGATCCGCCGGCAGGATTCCGACGCTAGATTGCAGGTCGGAACTGGGCCGCAATACCTCAGATGTCACCGCTGACACGTAGGAAATCGGCTACCGGTGACATG
>JBDSBK010000427.1:0-20905 GCA_039921645.1 Dokdonella sp. | reverse complement strand
CTCGCATCCAGATGCAGGTCGGATATGAAGAGCGTGGTCATGCGTCGACGTTTCGCTGGACTGCGTCTCGTGTCCGATGGGCCATCGAGGGGCCATCGGATTTCGATGTGCGCCTTCGCTCAGCGCTTCAAGGAACCAGCGCCACTTTCTGGATGGAGATGGCAGCCGTTGGCACGTCGCTGCGAAACGGACCCTGTGGCCCGGTCGGCACCGCGCGGATCTTGTCGACCACGTCGAGACCTGCTGTGACCTTGCCGAACACGCAGTAGCCGGGGTCCGTATCGCTGGCGTAGTCGAGACGCGGGTTATCGACGGTGTTGATGAAGAATTGCGCCGTTGCCGAATTCGGATCTGCGGTGCGCGCCATTGCAAGGGTACCGCGCAGATTGCTGAGACCGTTCTTCGATTCGTTCGCGACGGGTGCACGGGTTTTCTTCATGACCAGATCCTTGCTGAATCCACCGCCCTGGATCATGAAGCCTGCGATCACGCGGTGAAAGATCGTGCCATCGTAGAAACCGCTCTTAGTGTAGGTGAGGAAATTCTCGACCGACTTCGGAGCCTTGTCGGGGTACAGCTCTACGGTGATGTCGCCCATGCTGGTCTTGATCAGCACCTTCGGAGCAGCGGCCATCGCTTCGAAAACGGCAGGTTTTTCCGCGACCTTCGCAGTGGGCTTCACGACAGGCTTGGCTACCTTGGGCACTGCCTTTGCAGCTGCGGGCTTTGCCGCAGCAGGTGCGTCCTGGGCGAGGGCGAACGTCGGTGCAAGCAAGGCGAGGGCAATAAGCAGGCGTTTGAACATGATGACCTCCATACCGGAACGGGAAAACGTGACCACACATGATAGGCGCAGAAGTGCCGCGCGTCATGCGGGCCTGCGGCTTCTGCCACGTTGGAAAAGAGATTGCTTGATCGCCAACGAAAAGCATCGCGGCTGAAGCCGCTCCCACGATGTACGCGCCAGGCGCGTTGCGCGGTTCAGGCTGCCGCAGACTCGCGCGCGCGAACTTGGAGTTTGAGGTCGAGGATCTTGAAGTAGTCGCGTTCCTGTTCGAGATCGGCACGGGTCAGCGGATGCTGATCGAGCCATGCGCTCGGCAATTCCAGTCTGAGTGTCCTGTCGTCGGCGACGAGCTCCAGCGGCGGCAATGGATCGGTCGTGCGACTGCGTTGAAGCAGCGCCGCCAAACGCAGCAGGGCCGTCAGGCGTCGCGCAGGGCGGCGCAGACGCTCGGGCAATGCCTCGATCGCCTCTCGATCGGGTTTGCGGCGGTGCGAGCGAATGATGGCCGCGAGCGCGAGCTGGCCTTGGCGGCTGAATCCGGCCAGATCGGAGTTCGCGACAATGTAGGCACCGTGGATATGGTGCAGGCTGTGCGCGATCGCGAGACCGATCTCGTGGATGTCGGCGCTCCATCCGAGCAGATCGCGTTCGAGGGTGCCAAGCTGCCACGCATCGGCCACGTATTCGAACAGTTCGATTGCGGCATAGTGCACGCGAGCGGCTTGCGCACGCTCGACACCGTAACGCGAAGCAAGTTCGGCAATGCTGCCTGCGCGCGGATCGCCATGCATCGCGCGACCGACCATGTCGTAGAGCAGGCCCTCGCGCATCGCGGTTTCGCACACGCCCATGTGCTCGAGTGCGAATGTCGCGAAGATCGCTTCGAGAATCGCGACGCCGCCGGCGATGACCTGGGTACGCTCCTCGGCGAGACCGGCTAGACGCAAGTTGTCGACGCTCCCGGCATCGATGATCGCGTCGCGCAGGCGCACGAGCGAGGTCGCGGTGATGCCGTTCTCGCTCCAGCCGTTCGCCTGCACGATGTTGCCGATCGCCTTCGCCGTGCCGGAAGATCCAATGGCCTCACCCCAGCCGCGTGCGCGATAGTCGGCGGCAAATTGCTGCAGTTCGAGTGCGATCTCGGTCTGCGATTGTTGCCAGCGTTTCTGGGTGAACTTTCCATCGCCGAAGAAGCGCAGCGTGCTGGCGATGCAGCCCATTTGCACGCTTTCTGTATCGAGCGCGTCGTAGCCTTGGCCAATGATGAATTCCGTGCTGCCGCCACCGATGTCGACGACCAGCCGACGTTGCGTCGATTCGGCAAGATCGTGAGCAACGCCGAGGTAGATCAACCGCGCCTCTTCGCGTCCGGCCACGACTTCGATCGGATGCCCAAGCGCAGTTTCCGCGGGCAACAGAAACGACTGAGGATTCGCCAGACGACGCACCGTATTCGTCGCCACCGCGCGCACGCGTTCGGGCGGCAGTGAGCGAAGGCGCTGACCGAAACGTGCAAGACATTCCAGTGCGCGTTCGCGCCGCTCCACTTCCAGACTGCCGTCCGCTCGCAGGCCCATCGCCATGCGCACGCTGTCGCGCAAGCGATCGATCAGGCGCAGGCCACCGTGCTCGTAGCGAGCGACGACGAGGTGGAAACTGTTCGAGCCGAGGTCGACTGCGGCGAGCAGTTCCCCATCACGAATGTCGCTGGCTATCGTGTCCTTCACAACATCCGCACTCGTATGGAGGTGGGGAATTGTCGCACGTCTATTCTGTGCTGCGATCGGCCCTGCGGCACGGACTACCGTAGTCCCGGCAGCGTGCCGGCAGATGGCATTGCACGGTCTTCGGTGAACTTCGCCAACAACGTCTGCTGCGCCGAATGCGGTACGTCGAGCTCTGAAGTCAGCCGCTTGTAACTACCATCCGGCTCGAGCTGCCACGCTTGTGTATTGTCGACGAGATAATTCGCCAGCGATTCGTCGTACACGCGTTGCGCCAGCGCCGGATCCCGGATCGGAAAACAGGTCTCGATGCGGCGCATCAGGTTGCGTTCCATCCAGTCGGCGCTGGAGCAATAGATTTCCGGTGTCGTATCGTTCTGGAACCAGTACACGCGACTGTGTTCGAGGAAACGTCCGACGATCGAGCGAACACGGATATTCTCCGAAACGCCGACGACGCCGGGGCGCAACGTGCATGCGGCGCGTACGATCAGATCGATCTGTACGCCCGCCTGCGACGCGCGGTACAGCACTTCGACGACGCTCTCCTCGTTCAGTGCGTTCATCTTGGCGATGATGCGCGCGGGCTTGCCAGCCCTCGCATGTGCGATCTCGCGTTCGATCTTCTCCATCAATCCCTTGTGCAGAGTGAAAGGTGAGTGCAACAGGCACTTGAGCTGGATGATGGGGCCGAGTCCCGAGAGCTGCAGGAACAGGAGGTGCGCGTCCTCGCCGATTTCGGGATTGGCGGTCATCAAGCCGAAGTCCGTATAGATGCGCGAGGTGATTTGGTGATAGTTGCCGGTCGACAAGTGCACGAAGCGGCGCAGCGCACCGTTTTCGCGACGCACGATCAGCATCATCTTCGCGTGCGTCTTGTAACCGACCACGCCGTAGACGACCTGCACGCCCGCTTCTTGCAAGCGGTTGGCAAGGCGCAGGTTAGCCTCCTCATCGAAGCGCGCGCGCAGCTCGACGACGACAGTAACGTCCTTGCCCTGGCGCGCGGCATCGATGAGATGGTCGACCAGAGGCGAGTCGTTGCCGACGCGATACAACGTCTGTTTGATTGCCAATACATCGGGGTCGGCGCTCGCTTCGCGCACCAGCTCGATCACCGCGTTGAACGACTCGAACGGATGATGCAGCAGAATGTCACGCTCGCGGATCGCGTCGAACAGACTGATTTCCTCGGCGATGGCGGGCAGTACGCGCTGCACGAAGGTCGGAAACTTGAGATCGGGACGATCTATCTGGTCGTAAATCGCATTGATGCGACTGACGTTGACGGGCCCTTCGCAGCGATAGACATCGGTATCGGTGAGCTCGAAGTTCTGCATCAGCATGCCCGTGATCGCCTTCGGGCAGTTGTCGGCAACTTCGAGGCGAACACCCTTCGCATAACCGCGACCCCTGAGCTCGTCGCGTAGAGCGAGCGCGATGTTCTCTTCGTCCTCGTCGACGACCAGCTCGCTGTTGCGCGTTACGCGGAACTGGTATGACCCCTGCACCTGCATGCCGGGGAACAGTTCGTCCATGAATTCGTGCAGGATGCTCGAGAGAAACACGAAATCGTAAGGCGACTCGGCAACCTCGGCCGGCATGCGGATGATGCGCGGCAACGAACGCGGTGCGCGCACCAGAGCCATGTGACCTTCGCGACCGAAAGCGTCACGGCCCTTCAGCACGACCGCAAGGTTCAGACTCTTGTTGAGGATGCGCGGAAACGGATGCGCAGGATCGAGCCCGAGCGGGGAAAGAACGGGGAGGATTTCGTTGCGGAAATAGCCTTGCAGCCAGGCGCGCTGTTTCGGTGTCCAGTTGTCCCGTTTGGAGAAGCGCACGCCTTCACACTCGAGCGCCGGCAGCAGGGTCGCATTCCAGAAGTCGTATTGCGCCTTGACCAGTGTCAGGGCTCGCTCCCGGATCCGCGTCAGCACTTCGCCGGCAGCCATCGCATCCGCACCGGCGCGCGTATCGCCAAGACTCAATTGCTGGCGCAGCACCGCTACCCGGACCTCGAAGAATTCGTCGAGGTTCGAGCACGAAATGCACAGATAGCGCATGCGCTCCAGCAACGGTACGCTCGGGTCTTGGGCCTGCGCCAGTACGCGGAAGTTGAATTCGAGCTGGGCCAGTTCGCGATTCAAATAGAGCCCAGGGTCACGCAGGTTCGGCTGTACGTCACGATTCATGCGGCGATCCCGTCGGTCATTTCAATCGAGGATGGAACGTTGCGCGCGACGCTCCTCCGCGGCAAGCGGAACAAAGCCTTCCTGACGTACGAGCGCCTGGCCTTCATCGGAGAGCGCATACTCGATGAACGCGGTCGGGAGCTCGGCCAGTGAACGCTGTGGCGGGCGGTTGATGTAAAGGTACAGCGCGCGGGCAAGAGAGTAGCTTCCGTCCGTGACGCTGGAGCTGTCGGGAAGAACGCCGGGGTCGCGTTCGTTGCGCGCCAGTGCTAGCGGTTTGACCAGCCCGTTGATGTAACCGATGCCGGCATATCCGATTGCCTCGCGATTCATTGCGACGGTGCCGACAATCGCACCATTGCCCGGCCACGCGATCACTTCGGGGCGAAATTCCCCGTTGCAAAGCACGGATTCGCGGAACACCTCGTGGGTTCCGGAACTCGCACTGCGTCCTGCGGCGAGAATCCGCGTAGTACCAAGCCCATGACTTTCGTCGGAGTCGAGATCCCTCCAGGATCGTATCGGGCGCGGAGCTCCGCATCGACGTGTCGTCGAAAAGATGGCATCAAGTTCCGCAAGGGTGATGCGTTGAAGCGGATTTTCCGGATGCACGAAAACGACAATGGCATCGCGCGCGATCACCAGGCGCGTCGGTGCGTAACCGTAGCGTTTCTGGAAGTCCGCTTCTTCGCTTGCGCTCATTGGCCGGCTCATCGAACCGATGTCTGCAGCGCCCGCGGTCAGCGCGAGGGGCGCACTCGCCGAACCTGCGGCCTGGACCTGGATGCGCGCCAGTGGATGCGAACCGTGAAACGCGCTGGCCCAGCGCGTGACGAGTGCGCTCGCCGTGTCCGATCCGACGCAGGTCAAGCTACCCGACAATCGATCCTCCGCCGCACGCGCGAGTGTTGTTGCCGAGGCGATACCAGCCATCAGGACCAGTGCGGCGGCGTACATTCTCACGGCGTCTCGACGAGCGCTTGCGGTTCAAGCAAATGCTGGGCATCGAATACGCATGCGAACGTGCTGCCGATGCCCAGTTCGCTGCTGATGTCCAGCCGTGCGTGATGCAACTGCAGCACATGCTTGACGATGGAGAGGCCGAGGCCGGTGCCGCCGGTATCGCGCGAACGACTGGTCGAAACGCGATAGAAACGTTCTGTAAGTCGCGGCAGATGCTGCGGTGAGATGCCTTGGCCGGTATCGATCACCGATAGTCGGGCCCCGTCATCGCTGCTTTCCCAGCGCAGCGTAATGCGGCCGCCGGCTGGCGTGTATCGCACTGCATTGGTCACGAGATTGGAGAATGCGCTGTGCAATTCCTTGGTCGAGCCGGAAAGGTCGTGGCGGCCGCGCAGTTCCGTGACGATTTCATGCTGACCGTGACTCAACGCGACCGCTTCCCGGCGCAGCGC
Source organism: Dokdonella sp. (assembly GCA_039921645.1). Lineage (GTDB taxonomy): Bacteria > Pseudomonadota > Gammaproteobacteria > Xanthomonadales > Rhodanobacteraceae > Dokdonella_A. Next base: position 14,784 of record JBDSBK010000427.1, on the reverse strand, counting down.
TTCCAGCAGCGAACGCAGGCTGATGCGTTCCAGCGGCAAATCGTTCTGGGCTTCGAGCCGCGACAAGGTCAGCAAGTCCTCGACGATCTGTGTCATGCGGCGCGACTGGTTGCGCAGCTCGTGCAGGATTGGCTCGTATTCGGGAATCTGCTCCGGCTCGATCATGTCGAGATAGCCATGCACGACGGTCAAGGGTGTGCGCAGTTCGTGCGAGACATTGGCGACAAAATCGCGCCGCACCTGTTCCAGGCGTACGAGCTGGCTGACATCGCGCGCGACGAGCAAGGCGCGATCGTCCGCATAGCGGATCAGTCGCAGGCTGAGGCGCATGCTTTCGTTGGTCGGTGAAGCGAGGTCGGTCAGCGGCTCGGCGGCATCGCTGCGCAACCACTCGGCGAAACGCGGCGCGCGCACGAGATTGGTCAGATGGCCGCCGATATCCTGCGGGTACTTGAGTCCGAGCAGGCCGCCGGCTGCGGTATTGAACCATTCGATGCGCCGATCAAGATCGAGCGCGACCACAGCGTCCGGCATTGCCGCTGCGGCGTCGCGGAACGCACGCAACTGGCGCAGCAGTCGCCGCTTGTCTTCGCGAGCGGTCCGCTGGCGACGCCTGACCAGATTCTGGATTTCGTCCCAGATGCCGTTGCCGTCAGAAGCAGGCAGGTGCTGACGGCTGGTCAGCAGGCGACCAAGCCGGGTCAGTTTGAATATCCAGAACGCGATCACGCCAGCCGCCAACGCGAGCAGGATTTGCGGAAACGCGTGTAGCCACGCGCCCAGCGCGAGCGCGAGCGCGATCAACGCAACGAAGCGCCAACCGCTCGAGCGCCAGGCGCGATTCAAACGCGAAGGCATCGAGCGGATCTCGATAAGCAAGACGCTGCACTCATCGCGGGCAAGGCGGGAATGAACGGCATGTCAGCGCAAATGCATGCGACCCAGCGGAGTGGGGATGCGGACGATACGCTGCTCACACGCTGGTGGAAAAGCGATAGCCGGCACCGCGCACTGTCTGCACCAGCGCATCGCGGGCGAACGGCTCGAGTGTCTTGCGCAGGCGTCGAATGTGCACATCCACGGTACGTTCCTCGACATAGACGCCGCCACCCCATACGTGGTCAAGCAACTGGCTGCGCGTGTACACGCGTTCGGCATGTGTCATGAAGAAGTGCAACAGGCGATACTCGGTCGGGCCGATGTGAACGGGTTGTTCTCCGCAGAATACGCGATGCGCAGCGCTGTCGATGCGCAGTCCGCCCAGTTCGACGACGCCTTCGGCGTCCTCGCCGTGCGTACGCCGCATGACGGCTCGAATGCGCGCCAGCAGCTCTCGCGTCGAGAACGGTTTCACGACGTAGTCGTCTACGCCCGCATCGAGACCGCCGACACGATCGGTTTCCTCACCGCGTGCGGTCAGCATGATGATCGGCACTTCGCGAGTGAGTTCATCCTTGCGCAGGCGCCGCGCGAGGTCGATGCCGCTCATGCCAGGCAGCATCCAGTCGAGCAGGATCAGGTCCGGCACACGTTCGCCAATCGCAGCCTGCGCGGCGCGCGCATCGGCCGCATGCATCGCTTCCATGCCGGCCTTGCGCAGCGCGAACGCGACCATGTCGCGGATCGCGGTTTCGTCTTCGACTATCAGAATGTGCTTCTGCACGCGGTCACCCAGGGGAGCGCCAGGAGAGCGCTTTATGACGCCGGTATTGCAGCGATGTTGTGTTACCGCAGAATGACAAAACAAGCTGGATTGATATGTTAACCGCCACCCGAGCTCAATATGCGCTTGAATCAGGTTACGGAAATATTACTCCGACCCGGGTCGATTGGCGCGCGTCCTGTCTAGCGCAGCAGGAAAACGCAGGCGCGAGCGAGTCGGGCGTACTCGGGAAGTCGCGCTTGCGCAGCGCCAGTACCGTTGGCGTCAGTTGGGTGATGCGAGCGTCGATGCGACTGCGCTGGTAGTAGCTCAGATCGGATTGTTTGGACAGCACCTTGAGCTGGTTCAGGGCGTCTTCTGCGTGACCAGTCAGGTAGGCAGCCTCGGCATACGCTTCGGCCGCCCGGACCTTGTCGCCCGCAAGCTGGTTCGCGCGGCCGTAGCTTTTCTGGAGATCCGGATCGTCAGCGTGGCGCTCGACCTGCGGACGCAACAATTCAAGCGCGCGCTGCGCACTCTTGATATCGGCCTGCGCGAGCAGAGCGTCTGCATAGGTGAGGGTAACGGCTCGGTTACCCGGGAAGTCATCGCTGAGCTGCTCGTATCGCTTGAGGGCACTTGCCTTGTCACCGGCCTGATCTTCGGCGTAGGCGAGCGCGAGACGAAACACCGCGGAATTGGGCTGCTGAGCGACCAGCTTGACCAGCTCGCCGGCCGCGAGTTTGGGCGCGCGCGTTTCGATCAGGGTCAATGCGTACCCGTAGCGATTGGCAGGCGTATCGAACGGGGTATTGTCACGCAGGTTGTCGGCATAATAGCCGCGGATTGCCGGGACCGATGCTGCGCTCAGCACACGTGCTCTTTCGCGCATCAGTTCGAAATAGGCTTCTCCGTGATTGATGGTCTCGGCTGCGCGCGGCACCGGTGCGGCGAGGCTTGCCGGTCGTGCCAGCATCGAAGGGGCGAGCAGGGCAACATCGATACCGGTCTGGTTTTTTTTGCGCGCATCAGCCGCTTCATCAGCGAGCTGCGCGGCGCGCGCTTTCGCTTCGGCGATGCGCTTGGTATCGAGTGGGTGATCGAGGAGGAATTCCGGCACATCGATGCCGTTCACACGCATGATTTTCTGCAGTGTCTGGAACGCGCCGGCCATCGCCAGCGGATCGAAGCCCGTGCGCGCGAGTGTCTGAATGCCGACCCGATCGGCCTCGGCCTCCTCGCTGCGCGTGAAATTGATCTGGCGCTGCTGGATCAACGAGGTGCCGGTCACCATCGCGGCGGCAGCGGCATCATCGCTGCGATGTGAAGCGACGATCATTACGCCAAGCATGCCGAGCATGATCGGAATCGACATCTTCTTGGTGTCCTCGAACGCGCGCAGGATGTGTTGCTGCTGCACGTGCGAGATCTCGTGCGCGAGCACGCCGGCGAGTTCGTCCTCGCGTTGCATCGCGGTGAAGAGGCCTGCATTGGCGGCAACGAAACCGCCCGGTGCCGCGAATGCATTGATCTGCTCGTCGCGGACGATGAAGAATGTGAACGACATGTCCGGATGTTCGCTCGACGCGACCAAGCGGAAACCGAGCGAGTTGATGTAGTCGCTGAGCAGGGCATCGTCGAGTACGAGTCCGTAGGCGCGCATCTCCTGCAACATGGCTGCGCCGTAGTCGTGCAGATCCTGGGGCGACATGATGGCCGCGGCGGAGCTGCCGATGTCAGGCAGCTTTACCTCGGGCTCGCGCGCGCCAGCCATGCTTGTCATCAATGCGACAGCCAGCAAGGTCAAACCGCGGGGGAATTGGGTGAACGCACCGAACATGAAAGCACCCGAGGAGAACGAATTTCAGACCACATTAGCGCGCGCATGTTCCCGCTGCCACCGTTGCGGACGAATTGACCATTTCATTGGCCGAATGCTCAGTGCGCGTTCATTGGCGCGGATCGTTTCGAGGCTTGCAAGGAGGACGAGCTCGCCCCAATCTTGCCTCACAGGTTTTCATTGGAATCGATCCATGGTCCAGATTGAGATATATACCACCGCAATTTGCCCGTATTGCGTCGCGGCGAAGAATTTCCTCGAGCAGAGAGGGTGGACGTATGACGAAGTTCGCGTCGATCTCGACCCGGCGAGGCGAGACGAAATGCTGAAACGCAGCGCCGGCCGCCGCAGCGTGCCGCAAATCTTCATCAACGATGCGCATGTCGGGGGATTCGACGACCTCGTCGCGGCCGATCGCGCGGGTCGTCTGCGCGAACTCACGGAGAATGCAAAATGAGCGACCGCATCGGCGACTTCACCGCGTTCCGACAGCGCATGAACGAGCGCATTCTGGGCCAGGACAATCAGGTGGTGCGGCGTTTCTTCTCACTCGACACGCAGACCTACAAGGCGGGGGCGCTCGATGTGAAAACCAAGGAGATGCTGGGTCTCGTCGCGTCCCTGGTCCTGCGCTGCGACGATTGCGTCAGCTACCACGTGGCGCAGTGTGTCGAGGCAGGCGTCAGTGAGGACGAGTTCTTTGAGGTATTCAGCGTCGGACTGGTCGTGGGTGGATCGATCGTGATTCCGCATTTGCGCCGCGGCGTCGATTTCCTTGATCAGATGCAGGGCAAGAGCGACAGCGCCGACGGCTCGCCGTGAGCTGAGGGTTTCCGACACCGAAGGGCAGGCCTCGTTGGACGCCGGGTGGCGTTGAAACCTCAGCGCGGAATGCGCACGAGTTTCATTCGGGCGCCGTCGTTGCCTCGGCCGCTCAGATGATCGAGCCCAATCTGGTCGAAATCCGCGATGGGTGTCGAGTTGGACGACAGCGTGCAGACTTCCGGATGGCGACTGGTGGAGCCCAGGCGGCAGTCCAGCGTCGCGTCGTTGCCGGAATCGGAGAGGCGAAAAGTTTCCGCGTCCTGGCTGCTCGGATCGGCAAACTCGAACACGCGCGGCGTGCCCTTGTCGTCGGGAATGAGCACCCATTGTCCGCTCCAGCTCGCGCCCTGCCCACCTGCAGTGAACTGCGACCGAGCCAGCAATAACGGACGCACCTGCACGTCGCGGCCGCCGTCGCTGCGCACCAGCCACGCGCGCGCCTGTGTGGGAGAGATGAATTCGATTTCGAGGCGTGGTCCCGCAGCGGCTGTAGGCTTGCTACCGGTCGGCGCGAACAGCGGATCACCGTTCGCAAGCTGGACCAGAGATACGGCGGCGATACGCCCATTCGGTCGAGTCGTGCCGAAATACCAGGTTGGCAAACCCGAATCCGCGAATCCGAATAGTCCGACGGCGAGCTGTCCTTCCTGAAGTTCGAGGCTGACGCTGGTGCCCACGGCTCCACCCGTTTCGGACCACCAGAAGCCATTTTCAGGCGTCGGTGCAGACGCATTCTTGTTGGTGTCGAGTAAATGGAATCCTGCGAGCATCGCGGCCGAATTCGTCGTCGCGTAAATGCGCACGCGATAGACCTGGCCGGGGAGTAGAGGTAGCCCCGTGTTCCTGGCGACATCGACATGCAACGTGAACGGAAGCGCTCGTGCGTCGTCGCAGGCCGTGCGCGGTGTTTGAAGTTCGATGCTGATGTCGACGCCGTCCAGGGTCACACGCCCCAGTGTTGGCGCACAGCGGGCTGGCGCAGTGCCATGCACGTCGATGACGCGGGGCGGGTTGTTGCCAGTGGCAGCTGCGGGTTCGAATTCGACGCGCAGCGGTTCCGCGCCAAGACCGGCGGCAGTCGCGCCTACACAGCCGGCCGCTGCGAAGGCGCAAACGACGCCGGCCAGCCAGGATTTCGTGGCGAGCTTTGTTGTATGACTCAGGAACATTCGCGGATAATGCGCGTCCGCATCGGTTCGGGCAAGTCGAATTCACGTGAAATCCTTGTTGCACAAGGATATTCCGCGTGCTGATACGAGACATGTTTGACGATCCGACGCTGGCAGCGGCTTGCTTCACAGCTCTGCACGTCCATCCGCGGTTATTTCGCGCGCGATCGTCCCGATCCAGCGTGCAGTACGGAGTTAGCTCATGAGCAAGACCATTGCGGTGATCCGCGGCGACGGCATCGGCCCGGAAATCATGGATGCAACCTTGCGCGTCCTCGATGCGCTTTCGCCTGGATTGGACTACGACTTCGTCGAGGCGGGCGTTGCAGCGCTGGAAAAATTCGGCGAGCTTCTACCGCAATCCACCTTGGATTCCATAGCGAAACATCGCATCGCGCTCAAGAGTCCACTGACCACGCCGGTCGGTGATGGCTTCAGTTCGATCAACGTGGAACTGCGCAAGCGTTTCGATCTGTACGCGAACGTGCGCCCGGCGATTTCGTTCCCGAACACGCGCTCGCGTTTCCCCGAGAACGTCGATCTCATCACGGTGCGCGAAAATACCGAAGGCGCGTATATCGGCGAAGGGCAACTCGTCTCCGAGGACGGCGCCACCGCAACGTTGACCCAGAAGATCACGCGCCGCGGTTCCGAGCGCATCGTCCGCTATGCATTCGACCTGGCCCGTCGCAATGGCCGCAAGAAAGTCAGTATCGTGCACAAGGCGAACATCCTTAAGTCGACCTCGGGCTTGTTCCTCAAGGTCGCGCGTGAAGTCGCAGCGCTGTATCCAGACATCCTCTGCAACGAATTGATCGTCGACAACTGCTGCATGCAGCTGGTGATGAAGCCCGAGCAGTTCGACGTGATCGTGACGACGAATCTCTTCGGCGACATTATTTCAGACCTCTGCGCTGGTCTCGTTGGCGGTCTCGGCCTCGCTCCCGGCGCGAATATCGGCGCCGACGCGGCCATCTTCGAGGCGGTGCATGGCTCGGCGCCGGACATTGCCGGCAAGGGCATCGCCAATCCCTGCGCACTGCTGCTCGGCGCAGCGCAGATGCTCGATCATCTGGAGCAAGGTGACAAGGCGACCCGTTTGCGAACGGCCATTCGCGCCACGTTGGAAGCGCGCGATCGGGTCACGCCCGATCTTGGCGGCACGGGCACTACCAGTGCTTTCGCTGATGCGATCATTGGACGGCTGAGCGCCTGATTCAGGCTGCTTGCTGCGAGCGAGCACGATCAGCCGCTACGTACTAGCGCGCAGCGGCAAGATGATCGAGCACGCGTAGCGCGCCCTTTCCGGGTCGGTAGCCGGCAGCGAGTGCGTCATGAACGAAGCCGATCGCTTGCTCCACTGCAACATCCAGGGTGTCGCCACGCGCGATGCCGGCCGCGATCGCGGCCGACAACGAGCATCCGGTCCCGTGGTATTGGCCGCGAAAGCGTTTCTTGTGAAACCAGTGCTCGCCATCCTTCGTCAGCAGTAGATCTGAGACTTCATTGCCGCGAAGATGGCCGCCCTTGAGGAGTACTGCGCGCGAGCCTTGATCGAGCAGGGCAACTGCAGCCGCGTGCATGTCCCTCGTTGTGCCGATCTTGCGGTCGAGCAGGCGTTCCGCTTCGGGGATATTGGGTGTCAGCAGAGTTGCACGCGCAAGCAAGTGCTTGCGCAACGCAGCAGCGAGGTCGCCCCTAGCGAGTTTTGCGCCGGTGGTCGCAACGAGCACCGGATCGAGGATCACCGGGATGCTCGGGCGACCGATCAATACATCGGCAACGACGCGCGCGATCATGGGGGTTGCAAGCATGCCGATCTTGATCGCTCCGACGCGGAAGTCTGCGAGTACCGCGTCGAGCTGCGCTCGCAGGTTCGACGCGGGTACGACGTGGATTCCGCTCACCCGACACGTGTTTTGCGCAGTGACGGCCGTGATGACGCAGGTGCCATGAACGCCGAACGCCGCGAAGCTGCGCAAATCGGCCTGTATGCCAGCGCCCCCGCCCGAGTCCGAACCAGCGATGGTGAGGGCGATTGCAGGGCGAGTTTGATTCATGGGCGTTGCGTTTCTGCAACATTTATTCTCGGGCATGGACAATACCATGAAGTCCGAGCATCGCCGATGCAGCGCCATTGAGCATGGCTGAGAGAAGATAACGGAAGGCGGCTCTTGACTTGTGTTGCGTTTTCGCCAATGATTCGAGACGAATTGCACCACAATGTTTCCATCACCGCAGCCAGGGGCTATGCAGCGGGCAACAGCAGCAACCGCAGGGAGATGGATGGGAGCGCTAAGCGCAGGGCTAGCGCTCCCATTTTCTTTTCTGGTTCAGGCCGCGTCGCTTGACGATGCTAGCGTGGCTGCGCGCGCCGACACGGCTAGCTCTGCGCCTGATGCATCCGGCGGATCGGTTCTCTCACGCTGGCACGATTACGCGTTGAGCAGCATCACGCCGCAATTCTCGTGGGCTGTGCTACCGCCGGCATATGGTGCGCCACGTGTACTCGACAACTATTCGGGTGTCGTCGCAAGAGCTCCTTTGTTTGAGGTCCAGAGGGCTGCAGCCAATCATCTAGCGATCTCGATCGCGACCGGCACGATCGCCGATACGCCAAGCGTGTTGCCGGATCAGACCGCGCATTTGAGCGGTCTTCCGCAATCGGGTTTGCAGCGCACGGTCGTCGCGTCATCGCTTGCACACGATTGGGGGAACCATGGTTCGCTGCGCCTGACCGGCGTGCTCGCCTATCAGCGCTTTGCCAGCCTCGGGCTCGGTACGACGGACGGGTGGGCGCCGTTGCCGACGTGGTTCAACGACAGCTCCTATGGTGCGGGTGCACGCGTCGACATCGGCAATGCCCTCGCCGATCGCCTGCGCTGGAATTTCGGCTACCAGTCCCGCGTGGGCATGGGTGCGCTCACAAACTACCGTGGCGTGTTCGCTGATCCGGGAGATTTCGACATTCCTGCGAGCGCCAGCGCGAACTTCAGCTATGGGTTGACGCCGCAGTTCGACGTCGATGTCGGCGTACAGCGCGTCATGTACAGCGCAATTACTCCGTTTACGAGTTCAAATCTGCCGACGCGTTTCCTTGCCCTGCTCGGTGATGGCGGCAGTCCGGTATTCGCTTGGCGCGATCTCGATGTGTACAGCATCGGCTGGACATTGCGCGCGGAAAAGCTCGGCGCGGTGCAACTGCGATACACCACGCGTCAGCAACCGGTGCCGACCTCGAGACTCCTCGAGAACGCGCTCGCTTCGGCAACTGCGAACGATACGATTTCGCTGGGTTGGTCGCGCGGGTTCGGGCAGAACGCGAACGTGAGTTTCGCCGCAAGCTATGCGACGTCGCCGTACTACCTGTTGATGCCGTCGTATCTCGCACGCAGCGATGGGACCGCGAGCCAGTTCGAATTTGAAGCGAACTGGTCGATGCGCTTCTGAAGAAACCGGCGAGCCGTGGCTCGCTCAGCTTCCCGATTGTCGCTGCAGCCAGCCTTCCCTTTACAACATTTCCGACGCGTAGTCCGCGAGTCGCGAGCGTTCGCCGCGGCGCAAGGTGATGTGCGCGCTGTGCGCCCAGTCCTTGAAGCGATCGACGGCAAAGGTGAGGCCTGACGTGGTCTCGGTCAGGTACGGTGTGTCGATCTGCTCCACGTTGCCGAGGCAGACCATCTTGCTCCCTGGGCCGGCGCGCGTGATCAGGGTTTTCATCTGTTTCGGCGTCATGTTCTGCGCTTCGTCGATGATCACGTAGCGCCCGAGGAACGTGCGTCCGCGCATGAAATTCATCGAGCGGATCTTGATCCGTGAGGCGAGCAGGTCGTTGGTCGCTGCGCGGCCCCACGCACCGCCTTCCTGCGGATTGGTGAGCACTTCAAGGTTGTCGGTCAGCGCGCCCATCCATGGCGTCATCTTCTCTTCCTCCGTTCCTGGCAGGAAGCCGATGTCTTCGCCGACCGAGACCGTCGCGCGCGTCATGATGATTTCGCGATAGCGCTGCTGATCCATCACTTGCGCCAGTCCAGCCGCAAGAGCAAGCAAGGTCTTGCCGGTACCGGCAGTGCCGAGCAGGGTGACGAAATCGATGTCCGGATCCATCAAGGCGTTCAACGCAAAGTTCTGCTCGCGATTGCGCGCCTGAATACCCCAGACCGAATGCGATGCGCCGAGGCGATAGTCGTCGACGATCTGCAGCACCGCTTTCGGCCCCTCCAGACGCAACACACGCAACTCGACTTCGTCTTCGCCGGGCATGTAGAGGCTCTGATTCGGATGCCAGTCCTCGTCCTTGCGCCGTTTCACTTCGTAGAACGTACGACCGCGTTCCGACCACGAACGCAGCTCGCCGTGCCGTTCCCAGAAATCGGCAGGAAGCTCGGCGAGGCCGTTGTACAGCAGGCTGAAATCGTCGAGTGCGCGATCGTTTTCGTAGTCTTCGGCGGTAATCCCGTAGATCTTCGCTTTGATGCGCAGATTGATGTCCTTGGACACCAGCACGACGGCTTCCTTTGGGCGGGCCTCACGCAATGCGACGACCGCGGCGAGGATCAGATTGTCGGGCAGCGTGCGCGTCGCGCGTTTGTCGGACGCGACATGAGCCGTCGTCTGGAAATACAGGCGGCCGATCTTCGGCTTGCGATCGAGCTGGATACCCTGCGGCAGCCGCAAGTCGAGGCCTTCCTCGATCGGGCGGCCGTTGCCGGCAACGACGAGTTCATTGAGAAAGCGACTGACTTGACGCGCATTGCGCGATGTTTCCGAGGTTCCCTTTTTTGCCGCATCAAGTTCCTCGAGTACGGTCATTGGAATGAACACGTCATGTTCCTCGAAGCGGAACAGAGCGGTCGGGTCGTGCATCAGCACGTTGGTGTCGAGCACGTAGATACGCTTGCCTCGGGTCATGCGTGGCTCTCGATGGGAAGGATTGGGACGGGGGATTCGGTGGATGCGGACTGGCGGCGCCGCGCGGGCCACGCTTCCGGCTGTTTACTGCGGCACGAAAACGCTACCGTTCGTGGCGGATGACGGGAATTGCAGATGGGAAAGACGGTCACTCTTGCTTCAGTCGTTCAAGCACAGCAGCGGCATGGCCTGGCACCTTGACCCCGCGCCACTCTGCAGCGAGGACGCCGTCGGGATTGACGAGGAAGGTACTTCGTATCACACCGACATACTGTTTGCCGTACAACACTTTCGCGCCGATCACGCCGAAAGCCTCGCACCACACTTCGTCTGTGTCGGCGATCAATGGAAATGCGAGGCCGTGCTTCTGGCGGAATTTGCCGTGCGAGATTTCGGAATCGCGCGACACGCCGACGATCTCGCAAGCGTGCTTCTGGAACTCGACGTATAGGTCGCGAAAATCCTGCGCCTCGCGTGTGCAGCCGGGCGTGTGATCTTTCGGGTAGAAATAGACGACGACATGCTTTCCACGAAGTTCTGCCAGGCTCAGGGCGCCACCGTCCTGAAGTACGCCTTTCAATTTTGGAATTTTCTTGCCCAGCGCTGGAGTCATCAGAATTTCATCGGATCCATGATCGCGTCGAGATTGAGCCCATCGCAAAACTCGAGGAAATCGTCACGCAGGGCGGCGATGTGCGTCGTCGTCGGAATGCCAATGGTGATTTGCGCGGAAAACATGTCGGCGCCCGTCTGCATCGCGCGATAACGCGTCGAATGCAGCTGTTCAATCGAGATGGTCTGTTGTGCGAAGAACTCCGCCAGCTGGAACAATACTCCTGGCTTGTCCGCGGCGACGACTTCGACGACATACGGAAGCAGGTTCGACTGTTGCTGCTTCGCGCTGGTACGGAAATGCGTAAGGCGAAGTTCGCCGGCGCGATCCAGCCGCGCCAAGCCGTTCTCGAGCTTTGCGATCGCATCCCATGCGCCCTGCGCAAGCGCGAGCACACTGAGTTCGTTGCCGAGCGTCGACACGCGCGCTTCGGCAAGATTGCAGCCGCATTCGGAAATGCGTTTGCTGATGGCGACGAGCGGCGATTGCGCAGCGGCGCTGAAGGCGCTGATAAGCAGGTAGTTCTCGTTCGATGCTGGCCGTAACGTACTTTCGCTCAAGGCCTGCTTTCCTGCTTGCTTCACGATTCCATCGCCCCTTGGCTGCCGGCGCCGACTGTCGACGTCTGCCATTGGCAGAATACTTGCGGGCACCGGGGGTCGCAAGGTACTGGTTACGTCCACTCGCCGGTACCGACTCCATCTGCGCTGCGCGCCGAATACGCACACGATGGACTTGGCCGGATATCCCCAAGTAACATCCGACGCTCCGCAAGTGTTCGGCCCCACCTTGATCCTGTCCGGAAGCATCTGTGCATTGGCGACGCCGTTCCGTGTTCGCGACGATGCCATCGATTTCGACGCATTCGGCCGCTTGATCGAGTATCAACTGGCCGGCGGCACGCGTGCGCTCGTCGCGGCAGGTTCGACGGGTGAAGCGGCCGCGCTGGATGACGCTGAATTTTCCGGATTGCTGGAATACGCGGTTGCACGCGTGAATCGCCGTATCCCATTGCTTGCGGGCACGGGCCAGTCAGCTACGCGCAAAACCATCGCGTGCACCCAACGCGCACGCGATGCCGGCGCGAACGCAGCCCTGGTCGCTGCGCCTGCCTATGTCCGACCGACCCAAGAGGGTATGTATCGCCATTTCAGCGCTGTAGCTGAACTGGGTGGTTTGCCAGTCGTGCTCTACAACGTACCGTCACGCACGGCTTGCGATTTGCTGCCAGAGACGGTTGCGCGCCTCGCGCAGCACGGCAACATTGTGGGGATCAAGGAAGCCGTGTCCGACCCTGAACGCATGAGCGCGTTGCTGGAAATCAAGGGGCCGAATTTTACAGTGCTGTCAGGCGACGATCCGACCGCAGCGCGCGCGCTGCTTGCGGGCGCCGATGGCGTGATTTCCGTCGCTGCAAACGTGGCGCCGCGCTGGTTCGCTGTTCTTTGCGAAGCCGCCCTTTCCGGCGATGCAGTGCGCGCCGAAGCGGCCGACGTGCGCCTGGCGCCGCTGTATGCGCTGCTCGGCGTGGAACCGAATCCCATCCCGCTCAAATGGTGTTTGTCCGAGCTCGGCCTGGGGGAGACGCATATGCGTTTGCCGCTGCTTTCCTTCTCCGCCAGTCACCACGCGGGAGGCATCGAGGTATTGAGCCGGCTCGGCCTTGTCGAGGCGGAGCCAGCAGTCGGGTAGACTACCCGGATGACTGACGACAGGATGGTATTCGTGATACGGAACACTTTCGTACTGCCGGCCACGCTGGCTGCGGCTTCACTGCTGAGCGGTTGCGGGTTCATGCACCGCCATCTGGATCATAAGGACGCCGACTACCGCAAATCCGTGCAGGAACGGCCACTTGAGGTGCCGCCGGATCTGGACACGCCGAACAGCAGCGGTGCACTCATGGTTCCGGCCATCGGAGCAGCGCCTGTGCAGCCGACGTCCACAGGCGTTTCGATGGCGGCCACGCCCACGGCGATGCCGCCGTCGACATCGATCGAACCGGGCGTTCAGCTCGGTGGCGATGGCCTGCATATTGCCGACAGCGTTGAAAGCGCCTGGGCGCGCGTTGGCCTTGCTCTTGAGCGTTCAGGTGCCGCGACGGTAGTAGCACGCGATGAAGCCGGACGTGCGTACTCGGTCGAAACGACCGGTCAGACGACGGAGAAAGCAGGTTGGTTCAAGCGGGCCATAACCCTTGGCCACGCAGGCAACAAGGTCACCGCGAAAGTGCGCCTGACCGTGCGCGTGAGTGCCGATGGCGCAGGCAGCAAGGTCGGCATTGAAGGTGCAACCGATGATGCGTCGCAGGGCGCCGCACGTTCGCTGCTGGCAGCCTTGCGCCAGCGCATGTCCTGAAGTAGTTGGGTGTTCTTGGGATTGCGCAGGGCAGGTGCGTGACACGTGCCCGTGCGATATGGACGAAGGACCCGTACCGCGCGTTCAGCGTTCCAGGAGCTTCAGCTTGTCGCCGCGGCCGTCCCATTCCTTGGCGTCGGCGGGTGCGTCAATGCGCTCGGTCAGAACCGGCCATGCCTTCGCCAACTCTGCATTCAGCGCAATGAACGCTTCCTGCCCTGCCGGGACATCATCCTCGGGATAGATCGCGGTGGCCGGACATTCCGGTTCGCAGAGCGTGCAGTCGATGCACTCTTCCGGGTCGATGACGAGGAAATTCGGCCCAACGTGAAAACAATCGACCGGGCAGACTTCAACGCAGTCGGTGTACTTGCACTTGATGCAGTTCTCGGTGACGACGAAGGGCATGGCAGGCTTTTCTTGAGAGCAGTCTTCGATGACCGACGTATTCATGATGCGGTCGCGCAAGGCCGCCGAAGTACATCACATGGCGCTCCCTACGAGGTTCGAACTCGTGTTCCCGCCTTGAGAGGGCGGTGTCCTGGGCCACTAGACGAAGGGAGCGCGGTTTTGGATCGCGAAGCCGCGTAGTATAACGAAACGGTAACGTGCAGCAATCAGCGGAGCGTTTGCTAGGAATGAATTCGGAACGAATCGTACAAGACATGTCGCCTCACGGCTCGTTCCGCGTCATTCCGCGTGCCGAGCACTCGATTTCGCGCAAGAGCATTTCTCCGGGCGCGCTGCGCGTGCTGTACCGCTTGCATGAATCGGGCTACCAGGCGTTCCTTGTCGGAGGGGCCGTGCGCGACCTCCTGCTCGGCGGGCATCCGAAGGATTTCGACATCGCGACCAATGCGACGCCGGAACAAGTGCGCGTGTTGTTCCGCAACTGCCGTCTGATCGGGCGTCGGTTTCGGCTTGCCCATGTCGTTTTCGGGCGCGAGATCGTCGAAGTCGCGACGTTCCGCGGGAGCAGCGATGACGGCAGCGGCGACCGTCACCTCGTCGATGGTCGCCTGGTGCGCGACAATGTCTACGGCACGCTCGAAGAAGATGCCGTGCGCCGTGATTTCACGGTCAACGCGTTGTATTACGACATCGCCGATTTCAGCGTGCGCGATGCGGTTGGCGGCATGGCCGATCTCGAGCAGCGCGTATTGCGCTTGATTGGCGATCCCGAGCTGCGCTATCGAGAGGACCCGGTGCGCATGCTGCGCGCCGCTCGCCTTGCGGCAAAGCTCGAATTCGAGATCGCGCCAGAAACGGCTGCGCCGTTCGCCACGCTCGGAGCGCTGCTTTCCGAGGCGCCGCCTGCACGGTTGTTCGACGAGTCGCTGAAACTCTTTCTTGGTGGCTATGGGCTCGCGAGTTTCCGCGCGCTGGAGCGCTACGGATTGCTGGAGCACGTGTTTCCGGCAACGGC
>JBDSBK010000426.1:0-3776 GCA_039921645.1 Dokdonella sp. | reverse complement strand
GCCTCAGTCCGGAAGTCGTGATATCCACGGGCGCTCGCGTAAAGAAACCGGGCGCGGCGATGCATGGCGAATCGATCGAACTCGTCGCGCGACATCAGTCGCAGCGTGAAAAGTCGCCGTACGAACGCCTGCTCAGCGATGCGATGAATGGCGATGCCGGATTGTTCACGCGCGATGACTGCGTCGAGGCGGCCTGGCGCGTGGTGGATCATGCAATCGAGCATCCGCAGCCGGTGCATTTCTACGAACCGGGCACCTGGGGTCCACCGGCGGCCGCGAACATCGTCGTCGGCGATGACGGGTGGCGCGACCCGAAGGCGGAAACGGCGCCACCATGCTGATGCCCGATTCCTGCGTATTCCTGTTCGATGTCGACAATACCCTGCTCGACAACGACCGCTTTGCGGCCGATTTGCGCGCGCGCCTGACCGATGGATTCGGGCCCGTCGAGTGCGAACGCTACTGGTCGATCTATGCGCGATTGCGCGAGCAGCACGGTTACGCCGACTACCTTGCCACGCTGCAGGAATTCCGCGCAGGACTCGATGCCGATCCTGACCTGCTCGGCATGTCGGGCTTCCTGCTCGACTATCCTTTCGTGGAGCGCGTCTATCCGGGGGCGCTCGACGCCATCGCGCACCTGTGCTCGCTCGGCACCGTCGCGATCCTTTCCGACGGCGATATCGTGTTCCAGCCGCGCAAGATCCAACGCTCCGGATTGTGGTCGGCGGTCGGCGGAAACGTCCTTGTCTTTCTGCACAAGGAACGCACGCTCGAAGCGATGCAGCAACGCTTTCCCGCCACGCACTACGTGATGATCGACGACAAAGCGAAGGTGCTCGCCGCGATGAAGCGTGTGCTCGGCGAACGCCTGACCACGGTGTTCGTGCGCCAGGGCCACTACGCGACTGAGTCCATGCACGAAACCATCGATCCACCGCCGGACCGCACGATCGAACGCATCGGAGACGTCTGCAAGATGAGCATCGAAGATCTTGTCGCCGCGCAGGTGCCGGCGACCCAGGAGCACCCATGAAAGCCACCCAGCAGTTGCACGACCTCGGCCAGAGTCTCTGGCTGGACAACATCACGCGCACCATCCTCGACGATGGCACATTGCGTCGCTATATCGACGAATTCTCGGTGACCGGGCTCACGTCCAATCCGACGATTTTCGATGAAGCGATCGGCGGTGGCGCTGCTTACGACGCCGGCATCCGCGAAAAAGTGCTCGCCGGAAAATCCGGCGAAGCGTTGTTCATGGAGCTGGCGCTGGAAGACCTGCGCCGCGCGGCCGACCTGTTTCGGCCGGCATTCGATGCGACGCACGGTCTCGACGGATGGGTCTCGATGGAAGTTTCGCCGCTGCTGGCCGCCGACACGCAGGGCAGCATCGACGCCGCAACGCAGATCCATGCGCAAGCGAATCGCGAGAACCTGTTCGTGAAGATCCCGGGTACGCCCGAAGGCGTGCCGGCAATCGAGGAGTCGATCTTCAATGGTGTGCCGGTCAACGTGACCCTGCTTTTTTCGCGCGAGCAATACCTTGCGGCGGCCAACGCGTATCTGCGCGGCATCGAGCGTCGCATCGAAGCGCGGCGCAATCCGAAAGTCGTTTCGGTCGCTTCGGTCTTCGTGAGCCGCTGGGACAAGGCGGTCGTGGACAAGGCGCCGCCTGCCTTGCGCAATCGCCTCGGCATCGCGATCGGTCAGCGCACCTACAAAGCCTACCGCGAACTCCTCGCGTCGCCGCGCTGGAAAAAGCTCGCCGATGCCGGTGCACTGCCGCAGCGGCTGCTGTGGGCGAGCACCAGCGTCAAGGATCCGAGCGCTCGCGATACCCTGTACGTCGAAGCGCTCGCAGCGCCGGATACGATCGACACGATGCCGGAGAAAACGCTGATTGCGTTTGCAGCTCATGGCCAGATCAACGGAGCGATGGACGCAGGTGGCGCCGATGCCGAAACGACGCTGGCGCAATTTGCGAGCGCCGGAATCGACACCGATGCTCTGGCTGCGCAGCTGCAGCGCGAAGGCGCGGCTTCGTTCGTCAAGTCGTGGCAGGAACTGCTGCGTCGCATCGCCGAAAAAAGCAGCGTGCTCGCTGAACAATGAGGGGACGCCATCATGGATGCCGCCGATAGAACCGCGCCCACGCCTTCTTTGACGTCAACGCCGCAATGGCGGGCGCTGCAGCAACACGCGAGCGGCATGCAGTCGCGCCACTTGCGCGAACTGTTCGCCGAGGACGCGCGCCGCGGCGATCGTCTGGCGGTCGAAGGCGTCGGCCTGTATCTGGACTATTCCAAGCAGCGGGTGACGGACGAGACGCTGCGTCTGTTGCAGGATCTCGCCAGCGCACGCGGCGTGCGCGAACGGCGCGATGCGATGTTCCGTGGCGAGCGCATCAATGTGACCGAAGATCGCTCGGTTCTGCACGTCGCGCTGCGCGCGCCAGCGGGGGCGAAGATCGTCGTCGACGGCAAGGACGTCGTTGCTGATGTCCACGCCGTACTCGATCGCATGGCGGCATTTGCCGAACGCGTGCGCAGCGGCGAATGGGTCGGCCACAGCGGCAAGCGCATACGCAACGTGATCAACATCGGCATCGGCGGCTCCGACCTGGGCCCGGTCATGACCTACGAGGCGTTGCGCCATCACAGTCGCCGCGACATGACGTTCCGCTTCGTCTCGAATGTCGACGGCACCGATTTCGTCGAGGCGACACGCGACCTCGACCCCGCAGAAACGCTGTTCGTGATCTGCTCGAAGACCTTCACGACGCTGGAGACACTGACGAATGCCCACGCAGCGCGAGACTGGTGCCTGCGTGGCCTGGGCGGAAACGACGCGGCCGTCGCCAGGCATTTTGTCGCGGTATCGACCAATACCGAAGGCGTGACGAAATTCGGCATCGATGCCGCGAACATGTTCGGCTTCTGGGACTGGGTCGGTGGGCGTTACTCGATGGATTCGGCGATCGGCCTGTCGACGATGCTTGCGATTGGCGCCGACAATTTTCGCGCCATGCTCGCCGGTTTCCATGCCATGGACGAGCACTTCCGCAGTGCGCCGTTCGAGAGCAATCTGCCCGTATTGATGGGCCTGATCGCTGTCTGGAACACCAATTTCCTCGATGCGACGACCGTTGCCGTGCTGCCTTACGAGCAATATCTCAAGCGGTTTCCCGCCTATCTGCAACAGTTGACGATGGAGAGCAACGGCAAGCACGTCACGTTCGACGGAATGCCTGTCGACTACCAGACCTGCCCGATCTACTGGGGCGAGCCCGGCACCAATGGTCAGCATTCGTTCTATCAGTTGATCCATCAGGGTTCGCGCGTGATCCCATGCGATTTCATCGGCATTTGCAAGACCGGGAACGTGCTTGGCGATCAGCATGATCTGCTGATGGCGAACCTTTTCGCGCAGGGCGAAGCGCTTGCGTTCGGCAAGACCGCCGAGCAGGTGCGCGCCGAAGGAACGCCGGAGCGACTTGTTCCGCATCGCGTGTTCGAGGGCAATCGGCCAAGCCACACGATCCTCGTCGACGAGCTGACACCGCACGCGCTCGGCGCGCTCGTCGCGTTGTACGAGCACAGCGTGTTCGTGCAGGGCGCGATCTGGGCGATCGACTCGTTCGATCAATGGGGCGTGGAGCTCGGCAAGCAGCTTGCGCAACGCACGGCCGCGGAGCTAACGAGTGCAAGTGAGCCGGCGCTCGCCCACGACAGCTCGACCAATGCGCTGATCCGACGCTATCGCGCAACGAGGAA